>NZ_LZHK01000004.1:0-18584 GCF_001690415.1 Gilliamella sp. Imp1-1 | reverse complement strand
GGTGATTGTTTCGGTATTGAATGCTATCACAGACCGGCATTTAAGCTGGGGCTTTCCTAAATGCTTTAATCGTATCAAAAAGCTCGGCTATAAATGGAATCATAAACGGGTGTATCGGGTGTATTGCCAATTAAAGCTTAATCTCAGGATAAAGCGTAAACAGCGCATTCCTCCACGAAGCCCAGAAAGGCTATTAGCACCCAATAAACAAGATTAATGTTGGTCAATGGATTTTATGAGTGACAGTAGTCGTAATCAACGTCGCTTTAGAACATTCAATGTCATCGATGACTTTAATCGTGAGGCGTTAGGGATTGATATTGCAGTAAGCTTACCAGCAGGAAGGATTACCCGTTACTTAGATAAACTGGCTGAATATCATGGGTATCCATTAAAAATACGGGTCGATAATGGGCCAGAATTTACAGGAAAAACCTTTATAAACTGGGCTAAATCACATGATATAACCTTGATTATATCCAGCCTAGTAGCCCTTATCAAAATGGCTATATTGAACGATTTAATCGTACCTATCGTACTGAAGTACTCGATTTATATCTTTTTAACAACTTAGCACAAGCAAGGAGAATAACCGAAGAATGGTTAACGATTTATAATACCGAAAGACCACATGAGGCATTAAATAACATGACACCGATTGAGTATAAAACACTAAAACAAGCAGCATGATTTTCTACGTGAGTTGTGTACTAAGTTTGGGGTATTTACACTCTCTATTAGATCAAAGAACTCGCCAAAAAGCGAGTTCATTGTCATCAATCTGAAACCAGACATTATGTCTGATTTTTTTACTTTTTATCACGACAATATTTAAAAATCTAAATTCGCCGCTTTAAGGGCATTTTCTTCAATAAATAGTCGGCGTGGTTCAACTTCATCCCCCATTAATGTGGTAAATAATTGATCCGCTTCAATTGCATCTTTTATGGTGACTTGCAACATGCGACGACTGGTTGGATCCATTGTGGTTTCCCATAACTGTTCTGGGTTCATTTCACCTAGTCCTTTATAACGCTGAATAGTTAATCCACGACGTGATTCTTTAATTAACCAATCAACAGCTTCATCAAAAGATTCTACGGGTTGTTTGCGTTCTCCACGTTGAATAAAGGCGCTGTCTTCAAGTAGATCTTTTAATTGTGCACCAAGGTGGCAGATATTACGGTATTCATTACTATGGATGAATACTTGATCTAATGGATAATGAGTATCTACACCATGAGTTTTTACTTTAATGATTGGCACATATAGTTGTGCTTTTTCATTATATTCAGCTGAATAAAGGTAGCTGCTACCATGTTGTTCTTTATTTGATAGTTTTTCAACAAGGGTTTTTGCCCAATTTTCGGCTTGTTGTTGGTTTTGTAAAATACTTTCGTTTAATACATCATGATAAACTAATTCCGATAGCAACGCTTTTGGATAGCGACGTTCCATTTTTGTAATAAGTTTTTCGACTTTTTGATATTCAGCAATTAGTTTTTCTAATGCTTCGCCTGCAAGTGCAGGTGCATGGTCATTGACATGTAACGATGCATCTTCAAGCGCTAAGGCAATTTGAAATTGCGTCATTGCCTCATCATCTTTGATATATTGTTCTTGCTTGCCTTTTTTGACTTTGTATAAAGGTGGCTGTGCAATATAAACATAACCCCGCTCAATGATTTCTGGCATTTGTCGGTAGAAGAATGTTAATAATAATGTTCGAATATGCGAGCCATCAACGTCGGCATCGGTCATGATAATAATGCTGTGGTAACGCATTTTGTCTGGGTTATATTCATCACGGCCAATTCCACAACCTAATGCGGTAATTAGTGTTCCGACTTCTTGAGATGAGAGCATTTTGTCAAAACGGGCTTTTTCGACATTTAAAATTTTACCTTTAAGCGGTAAGATTGCTTGATTTTTGCGGTTGCGCCCCTGTTTTGCTGAGCCCCCCGCAGAGTCCCCTTCCACTAAGTATAATTCAGATAAAGCTGGGTCTTTTTCTTGGCAATCAGCAAGTTTACCTGGTAATCCGCCTAAGTCTAAGGCGCCTTTTCGACGTGTCATTTCGCGCGCTTTACGGGCGGCTTCTCGTGCTCTTGCAGCATCGATGATTTTTCCGACAACAATTTTGGCATCACTTGGGTTTTCAAGTAGATATTCTGTTAACTTTTCGCCCATTACGGATTCAACGGCGGATTTTACTTCTGATGATACCAATTTGTCTTTGGTCTGTGATGAGAATTTTGGGTCAGGTACTTTAACTGATACTACCGCAATTAAACCCTCACGAGCATCATCGCCTGTGGCGCTGATTTTGGCTTTTTTGCTGTATCCTTCAGCTTCCATATAGTTGTTTAATGTGCGCGTCATTGCTCCACGGAAACCCGCCAAGTGAGTACCGCCATCTCGTTGTGGAATGTTGTTAGTAAAGCAATAGATGTTTTCTTGGTAACCATCATTCCATTGTAGTGCTACTTCAACACCAATACCGTCTTTTTCTGTGCTGAAGTAAAATATTTTAGGATGAATAGGGTTTTTATTTTTGTTTAAGTATTCAACAAACGCTTGAATGCCACCTTCGTAGTGGTAATGTTCATTTTTGCCTGTGCGCTCATCAAGTAATCTTATTAATACGCCTGAGTTTAAGAATGATAATTCTCGTAGTCGTTTTGCTAATATTTCGTAGACAAACTCAATATTGGTAAATGTTTCTGGGCTTGGCCAGAAGCGTACATAGGTGCCAGATTCAGATGTTTCGCCAATTATTTTTAGGGGAGCTTGCGGGACACCTAAGTTATAAACTTGTTGGTGGATTTTTCCATCACGATAAATAACTAATTCTAATTTATCTGATAAGGCGTTAACAACTGAAACACCTACACCATGCAAACCACCAGATACTTTGTAAGAATTATCATCAAATTTACCGCCAGCATGCAATACGGTCATGATAACTTCTGCTGCTGAAATACCTTCTTCTTCATGAATACCTGTTGGAATACCGCGACCATCGTCACGTACAGAAACAGAGTTATCAGGGTGGATTGTTACTTCAATATGGTGACAATATCCAGCTAATGCTTCATCTATGGCATTATCAACAACTTCAAAAACCATATGGTGAAGTCCTGTACCATCATCAGTATCACCAATATACATACCTGGACGTTTACGGACAGCATCAAGCCCTTTGAGTACTTTAATGCTAGAAGAATCATAAGAATTGGACATGGATTTCTCGACTTTTTTGATTGTTTATATCGTTCTGTATATTTACGAAATTATACCAGATCTTATGTGAAAAATCTTATCATTTTCATCGATCATATGGGTAATTTGCGATTGGTTAACTGCAGTTATGAATACTTGTAAATTAGCTTGTTTTAAACGTTTGGCTAATAATTCGCGTTTATTGTTATCTAATTCAGATGCAAAATCATCAAGTAGGTAGATACAAGCTTGGGGATTTTGCTTAGAGTAATATTCACCTTGAGATAAACGTAATGCGCACATTAATAATTTTAATTGACCACGTGATAACAGATCTTCAACTGGAATGTTATCAACTCGTAATCGAATATCTGCTTTATGTGGTCCGGCTGATGTGTAGTTAAGGAGTTTGTCTCGCTCATACTGTTTGCGTAATATTTCAGCATAATCAGTACCATGCTCCCAACCTTGGTAATATTGGCAATTAAGTTGGTATTCGGGTAAAAAATCATGGCATGTTTGTATAATTTCAGGAAAAATATGTTGTGAGTAGTTTTCTCTAATGTGGCTAATTTTTTCAGCGATGGGCGCAAGTTCTTTGTCCCAAGGTAATAATTGATTATAGCTATGGGATTGCTTTAATAATGCATTGCGTTGTTTAAATAAACGCTTTAAATTATTCCATAAATGAACAAATTCTGGGTAATGATGAAAACATCCCCAATCAATAAATGCACGGCGATATTTAGGTCCGCCAGTCAATAAATCAAATCCTTCTGGTGTGATTAGTTGAATGGGTAATAATTTGGCTAAATCGGTTAATCGATAACCTTCATCCCCATCTATTCTGATTTTATTATCATTATTACGCGATTTAGCAAGTCCAATTGAGTGAATTTGTTGATTGGACGTGTTTAGTTCGCTGAATAATACTAGCTCTGGCTGCTCGTGTTGAATAATTCGATTCGATTGAGTATGTCTAAATGCACGACCATGACCAAGCATATAAATAGCTTCAAGTAAGCTCGTTTTTCCACTCCCGTTATCGCCAACAATGAAGTTGAAATGTGGCGATAAAGTTAGCTGTGCATAACTAATATTACGAAAATGATGAACTTTGATTTTTGAAAGAGTCATATACTTTAAATTATTCCGGACGAAGCCGGAATATTAAGTGAGATTGGATTATAAGCGCATTGGCATAACAACATAAGTTGCTGTCTGATTATTGATATCTTCTATTTGTACACTTGATGTTGCATCGGTTAATAATAGTTGTACGCTATCACATTTCAATGTATTTAATATATCAAGTAGATAGGTTACATTGAAGCCAATTTCAAGCTCTGCGGATTCATATTTTACGTCAATAACTTCTTCTGCTTCTTCTTGTTCTGGGTTGTTTGCTGTAATCTTTATTTGATTGTTATGGACATAAAGTCGAATACCACGGAATTTTTCATTAGATAAGATCGCAACTCTTGATAGGGCGTTTCTGAGTTCTTCGCAAGATACTTCAAGTGGTTTATCTGGGTTGCGTGGCAATACTCGTTTGTAGTCAGGGAATCTTCCATCAATGAGTTTTGATGTGAAAGTGAAATCACCAAGATTAACCCGTAAGTTATTATTACCAATTTGCATATTGATTAATTCTTCGTTATCACTAACCAGTTTTGCAAGCTCTAGTACCCCTTTTCTTGGTAAAATGACAGAATGATTAGTTTTAGTATCTTGTTCAATAGGTTGTGAGCATAAAGCTAATCGATGTCCATCTGTTGCAACTGATTTTAGTAAACCATCTTCAATTTCAAATAACATGCCATTTAGGTAATATCTTACGTCTTGATTCGCCATTGAAAATTGTACCGCATCAATAAGGCGTTTAATGGTTTTTTGTGGAACTGAAAGTTCAACATCACTTTGCCAATTTTCTAAATTTGGAAAATCGGTAGCTGGTAGTGTTGATAATGAAAATTTACTACGTCCTGATTGAATCATCAATCGGTTATCGTCAACGCTTATCGAAATTTTGGCATCATTAGGTAAGTTTCGGCAGATATCAAGAAACTTTCTTGCTGGCACGGTTGTTGCACCTGGTTCACTCGGTTCAACTAATGGTAGATGAGATATCATCTCTATTTCAAGATCAGTTCCTGTCATCGATAGCGTGTTATCATTCACTTGTAATAATAAATTCCCCAAAATTGGTAGTGTAGGGCGACTACTTAATGGTGCACTTACAAGTTGTAATGGCTTTATTAGTTTTTCACGATCTATAATAAATTTCATAGTATTGATTCTTTTTAAGTTGATAATGTTCGAATTAAATTGGAGTAATCTTCTTTAATGTTATTACTTTCTTCTTTTAACTCTGCGATCTTTCTACATGCATGTAATACAGTCGTGTGATCTCTTCCACCAAAGCCGTCACCGATTTCAGGTAGGCTTTTATTTGTGAGCTCTTTGGCAAGCGCCATTGCTACTTGCCGTGGTCTTGCCACAGAACGAGAACGACGTTTAGAAAGTAAATCTGATACTTTAATTTTATAATATTCGGCAACTGTCTTTTGTATATTTTCAATGGTGACAAGTTTTTCTTGTAAAGCGAGTAAATCTTTTAAGGCATCTTTAACAAAATCAATGGTAATGGCCTTACCAGTAAAATTAGCATTAGCGATAACCCGATTAAGAGCACCTTCTAATTCACGAACATTAGAGCGTAATCGTTTAGCAATAAAAAAAGCGACTTCTTCAGGTAATTTAATATGATTTTCCTCGGCTTTTTTCATTAAAATTGCAACCCGTGTTTCTAGTTCAGGTGGCTCAATTGCAATGGTTAGTCCCCAACCAAAACGTGATTTTAGTCGGTCTTCAACGCCATTAATTTCTTTAGGATAGCGATCTGACGTTAAAATAATTTGCTGATTACCCTCTAATAAAGAGTTAAAGGTGTGGAAAAATTCTTCTTGAGATCGCTCTTTATTTGCAAAAAACTGAATGTCATCGATAAGTAAAGCATCAACAGAACGGTAGTAATTTTTAAATTCTTCGATAGCGTTATTTTGTAGTGCTTTGACCATGTCTTGCACAAAGCGCTCGGAATGCATGTAAACAACTTTGGCGTTGGCTTTTTTTGCCATTATTTGATTGCCAACTGCATGTAATAAATGCGTTTTACCTAAACCGGTGGAACCATATAAGAATAGTGGATTATAAGCTTTTCCTGGATTTTCAGCTACTTGTTTTGCAGCCGCAACAGCAAGTTGGTTTGATTTACCCTCAACAAAACTATTAAAAGTGTGCTTATGGTTAATACCTGAATGATACACATGATTATTATTGGTTTCTTTTGTTGTTTTCCATGCAGGAACAACCTCTGCTTTCTTTTGGTTATTTTGTTCTTTTTTATCTGCGGATACGGTTGAACCAACCTCAAGAAATAATTTTAGAGAATCGTCATTAATTAGTTTATTTAATAGTTGAGAAATAGTAGTTAAATATTTATTTCTTACCCAATCCAAGACAAATCTATTGGGCGCATAGATATAGAGTTTATTATCAACCATTTCCGCTTGCAACGGGCGAATCCATAAGTTGAATTCTGTTGTGGGGATTTCTTCTTGTAATTGAGAAAGGCAATCTTGCCAAATAGCGGTAGGCACGGCAACTCCTTTAACTTTGCTTACTAACAATATCGTGAAGTATTATAATCTTTTTTGTGGATAATTTGTAGATCTAAGGTAATATTTAATTTAGTTGTTAACAATAAAAATAAGAAAAACCCGGCTTATAACCGGGTCTTAATGAAGTATCTAAATAACAAAAAATTAATTTGTTTCATTAGTTACTTGAACTTCTTTTTCGTTAAGTGCTTTAACTTCAATTTCAACACGACGATCTGGAGCTAAACAAGCTTTTAAGCTAGCACCACGAAGAGCATTACATTTTGTACCAGTAACTGGTTGAGATTTACCCACACCACGAGCGCTAATTAGGTTAGAAGGAACACCTTTAGCAATTAAATATTTCATTACTGAGTTAGCACGTTGTTCTGATAGTTTTTGGTTATAACTAACTGAACCGATACGGTCAGTATGACCAATTACTACGATAGCGCTTTCAGTTGGGTTAAGTTTAACAAGATTTGTTAGTAAGTTGTCTAATGCTTGGCGACCTTCTTCTTTTAAGTCAGCTTTCGCATAAGCAAATAGTACATCTTCATTTAATACATAGCGGTTTACTTCAGTTTTTAATTCAACTGGTGCTGGAGTAGCTGGTGAACCTAAACGATAAGTAATACCCAAGCTTACAGTACCTGCATCTGGAGTTGCTTTGCTTTTAGTATGAATATGTTGAACATATTGGTATTCTAAACGAGTAGAGAAGTCTTCGTCTAAACGATAGTCAAGACCTAATGCATACACAGGAGATACATCAGTTTTGGTACCACCATGACCGTGTTCTACTCTAGTGTCACCACTGTTTTTCCATTTAGCAATAGTAACCATGCCTCCAGCACGACCATAAATATCTAGATCGCCAATGATAGGGTAGCTTAATTTACCGGTTAATGAAACGCCTTGTGCAGAAAGTTTACTATTACCCGCTTTAGTCTTATCATCAGTCCAAGTTCTTTTATATTTAGCAGAACCTAACCAATCATAACCTAACTCAAATGCTAAATATGGGTTTGCTTGGAAGCCAAGGAAAGCGCCACCAGCAACATTGCTACGATTTGAAGTTTTAATACCAACTTCATCTTTATCAAAGCCACGAACTTTATGTGCATCTAATCGATAAAGCTCTGACCAACCTAATTTAGCACCTGTATAAAAAGTGTTGTCTTCGTATGCTGCGTTAGCTGCAGTAGCTGTTAAGCTTGCAACTGCGATTGCTAGAGCTAGAGTAGTTTTTTTCATTTTATTGCCTCAACTTATATGTTGTTATAGACGATGTTTAGTTTCTTTTATTGTTTAATAATTCATTTAAATTAAAAAGAACAATACTTATTTTTATATAATTATGTTACCCATAATCTGTTGTCAAGTATAGCATAGATAATAGGCAAATCTATAGTTATTGCAGTTACAATAAAAAAAATTTAGATAATTTTTTCAAATAATTTTGTTAATTGTTATGTAAAAGTCATTAATAGTATTTGCTAATGCATTAGCCATAATAAAAAAGTCAGCTTCTAATCTCTTATTAAATTCATCTAAACCGATATCTTCGTTTTCATCCAAAATAGCAGAATCAAACTTAATTCGTTTAAATGTTAAGTCACTATTAACAATAAAGCTAACGCCTCTTTCATCAATAATTTTAATTTTAGTGATCCATTTCCCTGAATCGAAATGGACACGCATTTCATCACTGGTGATTTCTTGATTTTTACAGCTAATAATTCCATTTCCTTCAAGAGGATCTTTTAGTTCGGCTTGATCACCTAATAAAAATGGTGGGAATTTTAGGTTTTCCTTAGCCCATGAGGTCATAACCTGTTCAAGTGGTTTATCAATCGATAAAGGGGTTAAAGCGAGTGAGCCAAGCTCTTTACGTAAAATCGCTAAGATATCTTCTGATTGTTTAAAGCTACTACAGTCAACAATAATGCGTTTATTATGCGTATCTAACCATAACCAATAATTATTATATTTACTAAAAGCCCTTGGCATTAGATCAATCATAACTTCATCTTTTAAAGTCGCCTTTTCGTTTTTAGTTAGTTTTCTGCTTAGTGCTTGTTCTTGTTTATCAATTTTTTCTAATAAAGCTTGTTTTATTACGGGGGCTGGTAATATTTTTGTTTCTTTTTTGATCCGTAATAATAAATGCCCTTGCATATCAACTATAAAATCATCTTGGTTATTATCATGATAAGGCGAAACCCAGCCCATTTTTGTGGTGTCTAAATTACCACATGGAGTAAAAGGGTGAGACTTTAGTGCTTTTTCTATTGCGTCTTTATTAAGTAACGTGTCGCTATTAAGTTGGTAAATTATGGCATTTTTAAACCAAAGCATACTTTTCTATTTCCTGCATTTTTGTAATAAAGGGTTATCATTGTTTAAATGAGTAACAGCTTATAGAGAATAATAAGCTGTCATTATTTAGTGATTGAGTATAAATGTATATTTATTAGAAGCTATAAGAAACACCCATATAAATCGAGGTTACAGTGCTATTGTCCACCATTGGGCTATCTGCCACATCACCAGTTAATTTGTCAATATGAACACCACCAAATGTCGCAATATTTGGGGTTAATGAATATTGTGCAGCTATTTCAGCATAAGGTGTCAATGACGCATCAGCATTAAAGTATCGTAATCCTGAACGAGAGGTTTCTTTATGTGAAACACCATAATAATAATTGTTGTGCTTATTATTAGCCCAATTTATACCGATGGTGGGCGCAACAATCAAATTGCCTTGCATATAAGGAACGGTATAATCAGTATTTACTAAAATACTATTACTTTCATTTAATACATCAGTTCCTACACTACTCGAAAAACTTCCCCAACTGGTATCAATAGAATACTCGATTTCTGCAAGTAATGTTGAATGGCGGCTATCAAGTAGCCTTAATTGGTGGTTATCTGAATCATGTGGCTTAAATTCGTTAGATAAATAACGTGCGCCAATAGACACGCTTTGATTGTCCTGATTATAAGCATAAATACCAGCTGACAGGTCATCGATAAAAAATAGGCCATTATCATAATCAATATGAGGAATAGGGTAATAATTAGCACTATAACTTTTATACGGTGAATTACTCCAACCAACACCACCCCCGATAGAGGTGGAATCAGCTAATGCAATTTGGGTAGCTCCTAAAGTTATTACTGATAAAATAGAAAGTGTACAAAATGTTTTTTTCATTTTTCATACCCATATATAAAAGGTGATCACCTGTCGTTATTTATACTAATTTTATATCTTATTGATAGTTAGTTTTGTCGTCACACAATCTATACATTAATTGTACATTGTAACAAACAAATTTCCTGAATAATAATGCCACATTTTATCATATTTGAATATCAATTAGTGAGACAACTTATGAGTAAACCAACTTTAGAAATGATTAATAGCCGTCCTGATGATGCTACTTTGTTAGCAGATGAGGCAAAATATTGTTCTTTCGGTGATACAGTGCATTATGTAGAACCGCCAAAAATTTTTGATGGTTGTGAAGGTAGTTATATGTATGACAAAGAAGGCAAAGCTTTCCTTGATCTGCAAATGTGGTATTCTGCATGTAACTTCGGTTATGCCAATGAGCGTTTAAATAATGTTCTTAAAAAGCAAATTGATACCTTACCACAATGTGCTAGCCAATATTTACACCCAACTAAAATTGAATTAGCTAAAACTATTGCTCAAGGTATGGAAAAGCGATTTGGTTATGAAGGGCGGGTACATTTCAATGTAGGTGGTTCACAGTGTATTGAAGACTCTTTAAAAGTTGTTCGTAATGCTACTGGTGGTAAATCATTAATGTTCGCTTTCCAAGGTGGATACCATGGTAGAACTTTAGGTGCTTCATCAATTACTTCAAGTTATCGTTATCGTCGTCGCTATGGTCATTTTGGTGATCGTGCGATGTTTGTTCCTTTCCCATATCCTTTCCGTCGTCCAAAAGGCATGACAGCAGAAGAGTATGGTGAACATTTAGTCGCAGAATTTGCGCGTTTATTTGAAACTGAATACCACGGTGTTTGGGACCCAAAAGTTGGGCAAGCTGAATATGCAGCGTTCTATGCTGAACCTTTACAGGCAACAGGTGGTTATATTGTTCCTCCTCGTAATTACTTTAAAGGACTTAAAAAAGTTTTAGATCAGTATGGTATTTTATTGGTGGTTGATGAAATCCAAATGGGCTTTTATCGTACAGGTAAACTTTGGTCAATTGAACACTTTGATGTTAAACCTGATGTCGTTGTTTTTGCTAAAGCATTAACTAATGGTCTTAATCCACTAGGTGGTTTATGGGCGCGTGAAGAATTAATCAATCCTCAAGTATTCCCAGTTGGCTCAACCCACTCAACTTTTGCATCAAATCCATTAGGTACAGCTGTTGGTCTTGAAGTATTAAAAATGACTTCTGAAACAGATTACGAAAAAATGGTAATGGATAGTGGTGCTTATTTCCTTGAGGGTTTAAAAACACTTGAGAAGAAACATAAAGAAATTGGTGAAGTTGATGGTTTAGGCTTGGCACTTCGCGCAGAAATTTGTACAGAAGATGGCTTTACGGCTAATAAAGCCTTAGTTGACAAAATGGTGGATATTGGTATGTCAGGTGATCTTGATTGGAAAGGTACCAAAATGGGATTAGTGCTTGATATTGGTGGTTACTATAAAAATGTGATTACTTTTGCACCATCATTACACATTTCACGTCAGGAAATTGATCAAGGTATTGAACTTCTAGATCAGTTAATTACCCGAGCGAAAAAAGAACTTTAATTGTTTGATCTTCATAATCCCGTCAATGTCTATTGGCGGGATTATTTGTTACAGCCAATCATAGATTTACCTTATGAAATACCTTAATCAGTTAGAACCTAATGAATTAATAGACAATTTTTTAGCTCATCCTCCGCAAGATTTTTCAGCATGGCTGAGCGAAGATGGTGTGCCTATTTTTTCTGCTAAGTTTGATCTTCTTACTACTGCAGATGATGATTTCAGGCATAAAGTTCAGAAACTTCCTTTTTATAATAAATGGCGGCGTTATTTACAACCTCATACTTGTTTTGTTGGTGCTACTGTTTCGGAATATGCATTATTAACTGATAACGTTGATGCGAATCAATTGGCTGAACACCTCAAAGCAGCTTATGCTAAGCAGTATCCTTTTTTTATTGTTAAAGATATTCCTGTTGCGTCTCCTTTACTAAACGAAAAAGACAACCATTATTCAATGGATTTTATTTCGTCATTAAAAGAAAATGGTTTTATCGAAGTTGAAGGGCAGGCATTAGCTTGGGTTCCGATTGATTTTGCAAATATGGACGAGGTTTTTTTACAGTTTTCTTATAGCCGACGTAAAAATTTTAGAAGAAAATTAAGATCACGTGAAAAATTAAATATTAATGTTTTGCATAGTGGTGATGATTGTTTTTTTAATGATACTGTTCTAGATGAGTATTATCAATTGTATCTTAATGTTTATCAGCAAAGTGAAATACATTTTGACTTATTGACCAAACCATTTTTCACCCAACTATTACAATGTAAAACCCAAAATGCACATATAGTGACTTATCACTATAATGATAGGTTGGTGGGGTTCAATATTTGTTTTGTTGTTAATAATATGCTAGTTGATAAATATATCGGTATGGTTTATCCGCAGGCAAGGGAACTTAATCTCTATTTTGTAAGTTGGTTTGTTAATCTTGAATATGCTTTACAGCAAGGTTTTAGTCACTATATTGCAGGTTGGACTGATCCCGAAGTAAAAGCTTCGTTAGGTGCAAAATTCACCTTTACTAAACATCTTGTCTATATTCGCAATCCATTATTAAGAACCGTATTGCGTAGATTCATTGGTCATTTTGAAAGTGACAAGGAGAAAGTAACATGACATGTCCTATTATTCTCAATTTTGATAGAAGTGTTGGTGAAATTTATCATGCTAAAACGATTGATTTTACCCAATGGCAAGATGCGATTCGTTTTGGTTGTACTAAGAAAAAATTTCACCAATTTAAAAATGTGTTACAGCAATCTTTACCTGAAAACCATGGTACGGTATTAATGGGTAGCGGTGATTATCACCATATTTCATTATTACTGATTGAAAATCTAGCTAAACAATATTCTGCCAAAAATCCAATTCAAGTCGTGATTTTTGATAATCATCCAGACAATATGCGATATTTGTTTGGTATTCATTGTGGTTCATGGGTTAGTTATGTGGCAAGTTTGCCTTTTGTTAGTCATGTACATGTACTTGGTATTACGTCTCATGATATTGGGCTTTCTCATTTTTGGGAAAATAGATGGTCAGCGCTTTTTCATAAAAAGTTGACTTATTGGAGCTTGGAGGTCAATGTTGCATGGGCCAAAAAAATTGGTTTAGGACACGCTTTTCGACATTTTGCAACACCAGATGATCTTATTGCGAGCTTTTTATCAGAACAGTATCACAGTGCACAACCCGTTTACTTATCGATTGATAAAGATGTATTGAGCGAAGATGTAATTCATACCAATTGGGATCAAGGTAAGCTACAAACATATCATATTCTTGATACTATATCATCAATAAAACCTAGAATTATTGGTAGTGATATTACGGGAGAGCTATCTATATGGCAATCATCAAATTGGTTTAAACGTTTACTCAGTTCACTCGATAAACAACCTACCATATCGCCAGATAAGCTTATCAATTGGCAACAAGAACAACATCAACTTAATTTAACCTTATTAAGGGCATTAGCAGTATAAACTTGTAAAAAGGTTTTAGGAAAGCGGTACTTTAAGTATAAACCTTTACCTACCTTTCCATTATTGTGTTCAGAATTTAATGTTGATGATTGTGTAAATTTTGTTTAGATAATTTATTTTCAGCTAGGGCTAAAAAGAGAATACCTGAAACAATTAATATTGCACCTATTAACTTGAATAATGTAATCGGTTCGTGAAATAACCAGATTGAAACAATCATAACTGTCACAATTTCAAAGTGTGATGCAGCAAAAGCAGGACCTACAGGTGCTTTTTTTAATAATGTCATCCAAGTGAAGAAAGTAAGAATATATCCTACTATTGAAATATAAATCCAAGGATTGGTAAATACTCGGATTAACCATTGAATACTCATTTCTAATGGTTGAGCTTCGATAGCCGTTAATTTAAAACTACATTGCGCAATTGTGTCAAAAAAGAGCAATACAGAAAAGCCAATTAAATAAAATCTAGCCATATTAAGACATTCCTACAAAAATGACACCAGCTGTAATTAATAGCATCCCAATTAAGCGATAAATGGTTAGTAATTCTTTAAAAATAATTCGACCAACTAACATAATCGTAATGATATTAAATGAAGCAAGTAATACGCCTTGAGAAAGAGGGACTAAGGTTAAAAAGGCTAACCATAATAAAAATTCAGCAATATAAGATATAACACCAACCCAAATCCACTTATTTTTCGATAAATCTAGCCAGTAGTACCAACCATCGCGATTATTTGGCGCGATGGCTGCAAATTTAAAAGCGACTTGTCCTAGCGTATCAAAACAGATATTACTAATCCAAAGTATAATAACTAATGGTGACATTATGCTTTTATTCCTTCTGCGATATTATCAAAGAACGATGCACACTCTTTGATTACTTCACGGCGTTGGCTGTCAATAGTAATTAAATGATAACTATCATTTAAGACCACTAATTTTGTTGAGCCTGATACTGATTTTTCAACCAATTTGGCATTAGTTTCTATATTGGCGATATCATCATTGCCTGAATGCATAATTAAACAAGGCGAAATTACTTTAGGTAATTGTTTGCGCATCTCTTTTGCCAATAACTGCATTTCCGCTAGTGCAGGGAATGGGTTACCAGCAAGACCTGCTGATGCCGCATCGCCACTTAACATGCTTTCGGACACTACTGCGCGAATGCGTTCATCTTTAAGCCCATAGGGTGGTTTTTCAATGAAAACCTTTTTTTGAAAAATACCCAATTTTTTAAAATAGACTAATAAGAAGAAAAGTTTTTTTGCCCAAAATGGCATACTCCAACCATCATAACAAAATGTGGGGGCTAAAACGCCAACACCTTTAATTTGTTCAGGTCTATCGGCAGCAAGTTTTAGTGCAAGTAGCGCACCCATTGATAATCCAGCAACAAAAACATTATCTACATGCTGTGCTAAATAATCTGCGCCATCTTGTACGCTTTTATACCAATCTTGCCATGTTGTTTTACACAGATCTTCTTCAGTACCACAATGCCCAGCTAATTGGATTGCATAAACAGTAAATCCAGCTTTATTTAATCCATTAGCTAAAATGCGCATTTCATTAGGGGTACCAGTTAAACCATGAATCAAAAGTACGCCATTTTTGTTACCTGGTAGAAAGTAAGATAAATTTTGAATTGTACTCATTAATATTCCTTTATTTTACCATCATGACAGGGATAACGGCATGTTGTGCACGTTTTAATGCCGAGGTTACATCTGCGAAACTAGTAATCTTACAATGTTCAATTTTATTTTTTTCACAATAATTAACTAACTTGTCTTTGGCAAAAACGAAATCAACATTATGTGATACGCAATAGTCTGATGTACCGTCACCAACATATAATATTTGCGAAAAGTGCTGTTGTTTTTTTACATGATTACATTTGCAATTGCCACTTTGCTTAATACAGTCCTTGTTTGCGTAAGGAAACTCAAGGCGCCAGCTGCGTGCGTTATTATGCATTAATTTATTAGCAAAAATTGGTAAATGTTCAATACCATGACGTTTTAAAATAAACTCAATGGCATAATCTAAACCGTCGCTGACCACATGAACGGGAATATTGTTCTGTTCGGTATAATGAATAAAAGATTTAAAATCCGGGTCTATTTCAATTTGTGATAAAACTTGATTGAGTTCATCTAAGCTTGCATCCATTAATGCAATTTGTTTACTCATACATTCTTGAGAGCCAATTTTACCGTTAACCCACAATTCTTCAAGCTCATCACAACCATTTTGACCAAAGTGGCTTAGTAAAGTATCGGTGACATCTTTAACACTAATCGTACCATCAAAATCACACAAAACAATTGGCGTGTGATTTTGTGGATAAGATGGGTGAAAAAGATGGTTCGCTATTGATGAAAAAGTATTCATTTTGATAAAAAATAGTCTATTTATAGATATTGGCGTAAATTCTCTCATAGAGTTGCTATAAACTTTGTAGCCTCTTTGTATATATTTTGTAACGGGAAAAAAATTATCTGTATAATGAGGTATCTCTAGGTACAAGCTACAGTAATCGAGAACAGATAATGAGTGAACGTATATTAATCATTGAAGATGATCAGCGCTTAGCTAATTTAATTCAAGTTTATCTAATTCGGCAAGGATATCTTGTTGAATGGCATAATAGTGGAGAAGGGGCAGAAGAAAAGATTCAACAACTTAATCCCGATCTAGTTATTTTAGATGTAATGTTACCTGTAAAAACAGGTTTTGATATTTGTCGAGATATTCGTACATGGTTTAGTAATTTTATACTGATCATGACAGCAAGTGAAGATAATATTGATGAAATTGTTGGGCTTGAATTGGGAGCGGATGATTATTTAGCAAAACCAGTTGAACCTAGATTATTATTAGCGCGAATACGAGCTTTATTACGACGGAAACAGATAGAAACCGACAAAGACAATACGAAAGAGTTTGTTTTACCACAGAATAATAAAACTTTAATATTTGATAATCTAGTCATAGACGGTGAAAACCGAAAAGTACTCTTGCACGAGCAAGAAATTGATTTAACTACTGCCGAATTCGATCTGCTATGGTTGCTTGCTTATAATGCGGGAACTATTCTTTCTCGAGATGATATTTTTTCTCAAGTAAGAGGGATCGATTTTGATGGTAGTGATCGTTCTATTGATGCTCGTGTTTCAAGACTTCGTCGTAAATTACTCGATGATCCAGATAATCCGTCTCGCATAAAAACAGTGCGAGGAAAAGGCTACTTATTTATGCGAGAAGGAGAAAATCATTGAGTCAATTATTAGCCAAGCCGCTATTTTTTAATCGTCGTATTGTATTTTATCTAGTTATTTTACTTTTATTGCAAAGTATTATTGCTTATGGCGCTTTATTGGTTTTTGATTCATTACCTTCATCATTAACCGATATGCCAGATGATCATGTTGTATTTCGTGAATCTCAACGAGGTACAGTGAATCTGATTCGTATGCAAATTAAAGAACATAAAGATCGCCCCCTTCAAGAAGTGGTTAATGAATTGCAACCTTATTTTGGCTACCCTATCGAAGTGTTACCAATTAACACACCGTTACCTGATACTGTACTTAACGAGTTAAAAAAACTTGGTTTTTCTTATGATGATGATAATGAGATTGTTTATATAGATTTAAAAGATGGCAATTTGCTTCAATTAGGTCCGATTGTAATGCGGGATATTTTGGCATCCAATACCATGTCGTTGACCATCTTTCTTGTTATTTGGGCTTTGTTTAGTGCTATTGTTTTTTTCATTTTAATTTATATGGCTTTTAGTGCCGTATGGAAGGATCTAGTTAATATCAGACAAACTGCCGAGCAGTTAGGACAAGGCAATTTAAAAGCTCGAACCGAAAATGTTAAAGGTTGGTTATTTAAGCCGCTAGCAAATGTTTTAAATAATATGGGAACGCATATTGAACATCTAGTTGGTACTAATCAAACAATCTCTCATGCGATGGCTCATGAATTACGTACTCCTCTTGCCCGTATGCGATTTGAACTTAGTATGCTTGAAGAGTCAACCGATGAAAAAGAGAGATTTTTGCTACAAAAAGGCATGAGTGATGATATTAATGAACTTGAGACATTAATCAATGCTAGTTTAAATTACTTTAAAATGCAGCAAAGCAATGTTGAATTAAACTTTATAAGGGTATCACTAAAACAGTGGAGTGAAAAAGTTTGCCAATCTTTAACATTATTTAAACCAAAAGGATTTGAACTTACTTGTAATAGCCAAGATGCATATGCAATGATTGATACTAATTTAGTTGAAACCATAGTTAAAAATTTGTTACTAAATGCTTTTAAGTATGCAGCACATAAAGCAGTTTTGAATATCACAAAACAAGAAAATCGAGTCATTCTTGAAATCGATGATGATGGTGTGGGCATTCCCTTTGATGCACGTGAAAAGATTTTTATGCCTTTTGCAAGACTTGATACGAGCCGAACTCGATCAACTGGAGGTTATGGACTCGGTTTAGCTTATGTAAAACTAATGGCAGAATTTCATAATGGTAAAGCCTTTGTTGTCACTAGCCCACTAGGTGGAGCAAGATTTGTGGTTTCATTGAAATCAGGTGATGAATAAAAATAATTAGTTGTATTTTTAGCAAAAACCGTCAGGCAGAGCTTTTATTTTGTTTAATTTTTTATTTTTGTATTCCTAGATTACACCATGAAGTGCAATTCTTCTTAACTCCTTAGAATAAAAATCGGCAGGGCTTTTAAACTTATGCCGTTTTCTTGGGCGTGTGTTCAACAGATATTGTATTTTCTTTATCTGTTTGTCGTCAACTAATGAAATGGCCGCTGACTTAGGTATAAACTGACGTATTAAGCCATTGG
>NZ_LZHK01000003.1:0-94432 GCF_001690415.1 Gilliamella sp. Imp1-1 | reverse complement strand
GACATTTAATATCACGCATTCATTAAGCAAGAAAGGATGTCCTTATGACAATGCGGTAGCGGAAGCGACATTTAAAACAATTAAAACGGAATTTGTAAAAGGCCAACGTTTCAACTCAACGGCTGAATTACAACGCGCTTTTTCGGCTTATGCTTATTGGTATAATCATAAACGATTACATTCTTCGTTAGGCTACTTGCCTCCCGTTGAATTTAAAAAACACTTACCCCTTAATTTTTTTGTTTGAAAATGTGTTGCCATTCCATGCACTACCTTCTATAACATTACTAGTATGCGCAGTTAATGCCTGCAAATTAGGCGAATACGGCAATAACAACAATGGCACTAATACCAACGTTTTTTTTGTAGATAATTGTATGGATAATTTCGATGCTAAAAATGAAGTAAGTGTAAAAACTCGTCTAACGTGGTTATTTAATAAATTTAAGACATAGGTTTGCCAGTGCTGGTGTCTGGTGTCTGGTGTTGATAAGTATACTGCATAACATCCCTTTTGTAAAGTAATATATTGTTTTATTTTATTTTATTTTTTTAACGATCTATAATCTATAAAATATAGCTGAATTAATTCTAATTTTTAAAATTATAATGTTTAAAAAAAATTTGGCTACATTTTTAACTAAAAATTTTGTAAAGATTTATTAAGATACTTGATTTTTTTTGGATGTGCTGAGTTTCGATCGTTTTTATCTTGTGATAAAACACACTCGGCTCAATAAAACAGAGTATTATAAAAAAAATGAAAAATAGAAGAATTAAATTCCATTAACTCTTTTCCTTCATCAGGATGTGCTGTCACCTAAGCGAAATTAGCACGCCAAATAATAATATTTGGTAAATTATTGATATAAATGTTATTTCTTTCACGAAAAACTAAAATTTAAACACAGATTTTTATCTGTACTATTTCAAGCAATTACGACATAATGTTACTATAATAACATTATCACCCTATATCTGTTATTAAAATAACATTTTATACCTAACAAATTCATTAAATTAGACATCAAAACTAAAAAAATTAAGGACATCACTATGAATTATGCAAAGTATATCGATCATACTTTACTTGCGATGAACGCAACAAAAGACCAAATAACTAAACTCTGTGAAGAAGCTAAACAATATCATTTTTATTCAGTTTGTGTTAATTCAGGCTATGTTCCTTTAGTGGCTAGTTTACTAAAAGGTAGCGATGTAAAAGTGTGTTCAGTAGTTGGCTTTCCTTTAGGTGCAATGCTAACTAGCGCTAAAGCCTTTGAAACCGAAATGGCGGTTAAAGCAGGTGCGCAAGAAATCGATATGGTTATCAATGTGGGTTGGTTAAAAAGCAATGATTGGGATGCGGTTAAACAAGATATTGAGGCGGTATTTAACGCTTGTGGTGCTGTGCCATTAAAAGTGATTTTAGAAACTTGTTTATTAACTAAAGACGAAATTGCTAAAGTCTGTGAAATTTGTAAGCAAATCGGGGTTGCTTTTGTTAAAACCTCGACTGGGTTTAGTGTATCTGGCGCAACGGTTGAGGATGTTAAGTTGATGCGTGATACCGTTGGTAATGAGATGGGCGTTAAGGCATCGGGCGGTATTCGTGATCGTCAAACGGCTGAAAAAATGGTTCAAGCGGGGGCTTCGCGTTTAGGGGCTAGTGCTAGTATTGCGATTGTTTCTGGCGATGCAACTTCGACCAGTGATTATTAATCAATGATATCAATTAATAAGCTACTTATGTAGCTTGTTATTATTGATTTATGGGATCAGCATGGAAACACAATCACAAAAAAGAGTGAATGATCTTATTCAACTTTTAAAAAAAACAGATAAGATTCATTTAAAAGATGCTGCTAAGTTGTTGGCTGTTTCAGAAATGACTATTCGCCGAGATTTGAGCAATGTTGGCTGTTCCCTAAGTGTTTTGGGTGGCTATGTTGTTAGTGATGCTCGTCATCAAATTACCCCGTATTTTTTGCCAGACCAACAAGATAAACAGGTTTATGAAAAACAATATATTGCCAATATAGCTAGTAAATGCATTGTAGAAAACGATACCGTCTTTTTTGATTGCGGTACGACTATTCCTTTTATTATTGATGCCATTGATGATGATGTGGCATTTACTGCGATCTGTTATTCATTAAACGCATTTTTAGCATTACAAAATAAATCTAATTGTAAGACAATTTTATGTGGTGGTCATTATCAGGCTAATAATGCGATTTTTAGCGCTATTGGACAGCATAGTGAATTAAATTCGATTTGCCCAAATAAAGCATTTATTTCGGCCGCAGGGATTGATATTAAGCAAGGCGTAACTTGTTATCATTTTGATGAAGTTGATATGAAATTGCAGGCGATAAAAAAATCAGGTCAAAATATTTTGATTGCCGATCATACTAAATTTAATCAAGTTAAACCGGCTTTTATTGGTGAGTTAACTCTGTTTAATCAAATTATTACAGATAAAGTGCCAACCAAGCAATTTATTAATTTTTTAGCTAACCATAATATAGATTTAATGTATTAATATGAAAAATATCACAATTTTAGGTTCGACCGGCTCAATTGGTTGCAGTACGCTAGCGGTTATTCGTCAAAACCCACAGCGCTTTAAGGCTTATGCTTTAGTTGGTGCAAGTAATGTGACGAAAATGACCGAGCAATGCCAAGAGTTTAAGCCTAAATACGTTGCCATGGCAACCGCACAAGCCGCGACAGAGTTAAAAGCAAATCTTGCTAATTTAAAATTGGATATTGAAGTGTTAAGTGGTGAACAAACCATTTGCGACTTAGCGCAGTTGCCCGAGGTCGATCAAGTGATGGCGGCTATTGTGGGGGCGGCAGGGCTAAAACCAACGCTTGCTGCGATAAAAAAAGGTAAGCGTATTTTGTTGGCCAATAAAGAATCGTTAGTAACCTGTGGGCATTTATTTATGCAAGCGATTAAAGAGTATGGTGCTGAGTTGTTGCCGGTAGATAGCGAACATAACGCTATTTTTCAAAGTTTACCAACGGCGGTACAGCATGATTTAGGTTTTGCTAACCTTGCTGAGCATGGTATTACTAAAATCGTGTTAACAGGTTCTGGCGGACCATTTCGCGATTGGGATTTAGCTAAACTGGTACATGTCACCCCCGAGCAAGCGGTTGCTCACCCTAATTGGTCGATGGGTAAAAAAATATCTGTCGATTCGGCAACGATGATGAATAAAGGGCTGGAATATATTGAGGCTCGTTGGCTATTTAATGCCAGTGCCGACGAAATGGAAATTATTATTCATCCGCAATCAATTATCCATTCAATGGTACGTTATCAAGATGGCAGTGTGGTGGCTGAACTTGGTGTGCCTGATATGTGCACGCCAATTGCTTATGCCATGTCTTACCCCGATCGTGTTCCTTCAAGCGTACCACCTTTAGATTTTACGCAAATTTCGTCGTTAACATTTAAACAACCTGACTTTGACCGTTATCCATGTTTAAAATTGGCAATCAATGCCTTTAATCAAGGGCAAGCGGCTACCACGGCGCTCAATGCCGCCAATGAAGTTGCGGTTGAAGCATTTTTGCAACATAAAATTGGTTTTATGGATATTGCTAAAAATGTATCAAAAGTATTAGATCAATTGGCTTTCCCTGAGCCATCGACGATTGATGATGTTTTTATGATAGATCAGTGGGCAAGATCACAATGTAGTCGGTGTTAAATGCTATTTGATTTTATAAACAGTAATTTAACTAAATAGTTGAGTTATTAAATAGTTAAATTACTGAGTAGTTAAGTTATTGAGTGGTAAAGGGCAGTCAATCATAATTATATTTTGAAACTATTGTATTCAATCTTGCTGCCCTATTAGTAAGTTTTTACTATTTTTATTATGCCATTTGTTTTGCTGTTAATGTTGGATTATCGCTAATAAATGATTGTAAAAATGTACTATCAGGTAGTGCAGTTAATGCGCCTTTTTTGGTTGTAGCTAAGGCTCCACAAGCACTGGCAATGGTCATCATGCTTTCTAACATCAGTTTATCCTCAGGCATGCCTGATGATGCAATACTGCTGAGTAATCCTGCGACAAAAGCATCACCTGCACCGGTTGTATCAACACTATTTACATGGTACGAATCAAACGAAAATGTTTTGCCTTGCCATAATACGATGCTGCCATCTTTACCTTTGGTAATTAATTTTAATGGCGCTTCATAGTGTTGTTGTAGTTTATTTAATGCTTCACTCCAATCATTGCTTTGAGTTAACCAAAATAGTTCTTCGTCTGATAGTTTAAGGATATCAGCATCATGACAAAATTGGGTAATGGTGGTGCGCATTTCGTCTTTATTGACCCACATCTGTTCGCGCAAGTTAACATCAAAGCTGATTAGGCCATTTTTAGCGGTAAGCTGTTCAATCGCAGTTTTAAGTGTTTGACGGCAGGTGTGGCCAACTAGCGCCAAAGAGCAAAAGTGTAAAATATCTTGGTTAAAATTAGGAATTGCTTGCTGAGATAAAAATTGATCAGCTGAAGGTGAAACCAAAAAAGTAAAACTACGTTCCCCGTTTTTTCCTAAATCAACAACCACAGTACTTGTTCGATGATGTTCATCTTTTTCAAGGCTTTGGCAATCAACGTTATATTGGCGGAATGTGGTTTCCATAAAATCACCAAAAGGGTCATTACCAACACGACCAATAAACGCTGAAGGCAGCCCTAATTTTGCAATACCAATTGCAACATTTGCAGGTGCGCCACCAGCACATGCTTTATAATTCATATCACCAAATGGCAATAAATCAATAACGGCATCCCCAAGGGACCAAACTTTAGTATTATTCATTTTTTAACTCGATTATAGTTAGTTACTGCGGTAATCTAGTATAGAGACAGATTACTTGAGTTTTTTGAAATATGTCATCTTTTTACTTTTTAGTAAAGTCATTAATAGTTAATCTGTTGTTGAATTTATAATAGTCATTTTTTAAAAGTCCGCCATAGACTAAATCATTTGACAAAAAATTCATTGTTAACGTTAAAAATATGTGACTATCATCACATATTTTATCGCTAATTTCATTAACAGTTAACGTTAACAATTAAATTAAGATACTATTAAATAAAGGTATCTAATATTGGATAAAAAAGGGGTTTTTATGTCTACTGCTATTGATAAAGCCAATCTAGCTGTTAAAAATTTAGAAAAAGTAATGAATAAACAATATTATCCACATTTTCATTTAGCTCCACCAGCTGGTTGGATGAATGATCCTAACGGTTTGATTTACTTTAAAGGTCAATATCATGCCTTTTATCAGCATCATCCTTATGATGAAAATTGGGGACCAATGCATTGGGGACATGTTGTTAGTGATGATTTAGTCACATGGCGAAGGTTGCCAATAGCTATTGCTCCCGATCAAGAATTTGATAAGTCAGGCTGTTTTTCTGGATCGGCCGTAGATAATAATGGTGAGTTATGCTTAATTTATACTGGTCATATTTGGTTGAGTGGCCAAGGTTATGATGAACAGATTCGACAAAGCCAATGTCTTGCAACTAGTAAAGATGGCATTCATTTTGAAAAGCAAGGCACAGTACTTACCCCTCAAGACGGAGTGATGCACTTTCGCGATCCTAAAGTGTGGCAACAAGATGGTAGATGGTGGATGGTTGTTGGTCAGCGAACGCCAAATAATGTTGGTCAAGTTTTACTATTTAGATCTGATGATTTAAATGAATGGCAATTGGATCATGTTGTAGTGAGTGATATCGATCCTGATGTTTATATGCTTGAATGTCCTGACTTTTTTCCACTTGGTGATAAATGGGTTTTGATGTTTTCACCACAAGGGTTGAAAGCAAAAGGTTATCAGTATCGGAATCGATTCCAATCAGGCTATATAGTAGGTAATTGGCAACCTGGGCAGCAATTTTCAATAGTTAAACCTTTTCAAGAAATGGATTTTGGACACGATTTTTATGCACCGCAATCATTTCTTGCCGCTGATGGACGTCGTATTATTTTTGCTTGGATGGATATGTGGCAGTCAGCCATGCCAAGCAAAAAAGATAAATGGGCAGGCGCATTTACACTTCCTCGTGAGTTGATTTTAGATCAATATAATAAAGTCAGAAATCGCCCAATAAAGGAACTTGAAGCATTGCGCGAAAAGCCAAAATCATTTGGTGAAATAACGCTCAATAGTGAACTTAAAAATACCAATATTGAGTCAATTTGTTGTGAACTTTGTGTTGAGTTTGATTTAAAAGAAAGTGATGCTGAGCGTTTTGGTTTGCAACTTGCTGCCACTGAAAATGGTAAACAAGCAACATTACTATATGTTGATTTACAATCTAATCGTATTGTTCTTGATCGTAGTTTATCTGGTCTTGAATTAACCGGTTATCGTAGTGTACCACTACCAAAAAGAAAAAAATTAACTTTACATGTGTATGTTGATGCTTCATCTGTAGAAGTATTTGTTAATGGTGATTTATATAGCCTTTCAAGCCGTATCTATCCAAAATTACCAGCGGAGCGAGTAGTTAATTTATTTGCTGAAAATGGTAGCGCCAAAATAACCAAATTAGATAGCTGGCAGTTAAAATCTATTTATGCGTAATTGATGATTGAATTGATCGCCATTGGGCGGTCAATTTATTTAAGTAAGTTATAATGAATTCCTTTCTAAATAAGGTGATGCTACCTGTATTATCTGTTTTTGGTTTTTGTTATTAATTATATGTAAAGCTGCTTGTTCTCCAATCTCATAATGAGGCAATTGCACTGTTGTCAGTGGTGGATAAAATAGTTCACCAGTACCTACCATGTTATCGTAACCTAATACAGCCACATCAGAAGGAATATGAAGTCCTTGACCGAGTAAATATTGATAAGCAACAAAAGCTATTCGATCATTACCACAAATTAATACATCAAAATCGGGTTTTTTATTACAATGCTGTTTGAGTATATCAACCGTCATCATATATTCTTGAGCAAGATCATCTGATAAAGTTGAGGTATGGTAACTAGTAATCTCATTTAAATTGTAACCGGCATCTAACCACGCTTGCTCAACAGCTTTACGTCTAGTTTTTCCTGCTAATGTGGTTTCTGATAAATAGATGCATAATGGTTTTTTATAGCCTTTCTTTATTACTTGTTGCATGGCTTGATATTGACCCAAATAGTCATTTGGAATGTAGCAAGCTAGTTGTTTTGAATCACTTATACAGTTGGCTAATACAACATTTTTATCTAATAACTTTTCAGGAAGTTCAACTTTTCTTAATCCCATTGTGGTATAGATAATACCGTTAGGGCGATATGATAGCAGGGTGTTTATTGCATGATCGGGATCTTTATCATCAAATAAATTAACAATAAATGTATTCCAACCATGATCTTGTGCGGTCTTTTCTATGGCTTGTAGTAATTCTACCGAAAATGGCGTCATTGCTGTTTCTAATGCCAAAACACCAATTGCACTTGGTCCTGACTTATCACCACGAATCTTCCTTGCCGATAAGTCAGGTACGTAATTAAGGTGCTCAATAGCTTGTTTAACGCGCTTGTAAGTTTCTTTATTTAATTTTTCAGGGTTATTTATTGCGCGTGAAACCGTCATCAATGAAACAGATGCTAGCTTTGCAACATCCTTAAGTGAAGCCATAGTTAAATCCTTTTGTTTAACAAGATAAAAATGATTATCAGCCATTACTATGCATGATGATACCACAAATAGAAATGATAAAAAGTGTGAGGTAAGTAACATTTATGACAATTGGTTCTATCTATTTAGTATCAAATATGACAATAATATTAACGTTAAACTTCATCGATTTTCAACAATATAAGAGTAATAAACATGAATATGATAAAAAATAGAAACTATTGGTTCTCGTCTGGTTACCTTATTACTTTTTATGCTGCGTGGTCGCTGTGGTGGTCTTTTTACGCAATTTGGCTAAAAAGTAAAATTGACTTATCCGGTGAGCAGTTAGGTATTGTTTATGCGGCTAATTCTGCCGCAGCCATGTTTTTCATGATTTTCTATGGCATTATCCAAGATAAATTACAAATAGGTAAAGCCGTAGTGACCTTCCAAAGTATTATCATGGTTCTTATTGGCCCTTTTTTAATTTATGTGTATGAACCTTTATTAAAAAATGATTTTATTTGGGGTGTTTGTATCGGTGCACCAGTTTTAAGTGCCAGCTTTATTTCGGGCAGTGCTTTGATTGATTCTTTTATTGAACGTATTAGTCGATTATTTGGCTTTGAATTTGGTCCTGCTCGTTTTTGGGGATCATTTGGTTATGCTGCTGCAACGTTGTTGCGGGTATTTTATTCGGCATTGATCCTCATATTAACTTTTGGATGGCGTCGGGTGTTGCGGTTATCTTTTTCACCATTAATATGATATTTAAGCCAAAACAATATCAAGCATCACCAACTGCAAATAACGATACTGCTTTAGTAGAAAAAACAACGACTATACCAACAATGGGCGAAATCTTATCGCTGTTTGGTTTGCAAAAATTTTGGTTGTTTGTTATTGGTACTTATAGTTTTTATACTATCTATGATCAACAGTTATTTCCTAATTTTTATACTGGTTTTTTTGAAAAACCAGAAGATGGCTATCAAGTTTACGGTTATTTAAATTCCTTCCAAGTCCTTTTAGAAGCAACTTGTATGATTATTGCTCCTTATTTTATTAACAAAATGGGAGCTAAAAAATCGCTATTAGTTGCTGCACTAGTTATGATTTGCCGAATTGCATTATCTGCAACGTTAGATAATATTTATCTGATATCATTCGTTAAGTTATTTCATGCAATTGAAATTCCATTATTTATTTTGGCGATGTTTAAATATATTGTAGGTAATTTTGATGCTCGGTTATCTGCTACACTTTATTTAGTTGGTTTTAATATTTCATCAAATCTTGGCGTTATTGTGTTGTCATGGTTTGTGGGTAAATTATTTGATAATACAGGATATGCGACAACATTTTATGTGCTTGCAGGTGTTGTTTTGATTACTTCAATAATAGCTATATTTACTTTAAGTGACGAGAAAAAAGCAAAACAACAATAATTTTAAATTAGCCCTTATAATTATAAATATGGAAACATATTGTTTCCATATTGATGTTAAATCAATACAATCCTTGCTTCTAAGGAAAGTTTGCGAAACAATATTAGCAATTTTAGATAATATGTATAGGGACTTGTAGTGAACGATGTAAAAGTAGTTGTTAAACCCGAGATGTTATGGAAAACCATTCGACAAGAAGCCTCTGAGTTAGTTGAAAGCGAGCCGATGTTAGCTAGTTATTTCCATGCAACTTTACTCAATCATGAAGATCTGGGGAGTGCTTTAAGCTATATTTTGGCTAATAAGCTTGTTTCTCAAGTTATGCCCGCTATTGAAATTCGTGAAATTGCCCGTCAGGCTTATCAAGCGGACCAAAATATTATTCAGTCAGCTATATGCGATATCATGGCTGTTTATATTCGCGATCCAGCCACTAATTACTATTCAACACCACTTCTTTATTACAAAGGATTTTTATCCTTGCAAGCTTATCGAATTGCACATTGGCTTTGGAAGGAAAACCGTAAATCATTGGCTATTTTTTTACAAAGCCAAATTGCGATTGTATTTGGTGTTGATATTCACCCTGCGGCAAAAATTGGCTGTGGAGTAATGTTTGATCACGCAACAGGTATTGTTATTGGAGAAACAGTAGTAATTGAAAATGATGTTTCTATTTTACAATCGGTTACATTAGGCGGAACGGGTAAAGAAAATGGTGATCGCCATCCAAAAATTCGTGAAGGGGTGATGATAGGAGCTCATTCAACGATTTTAGGTAATATTGAAATAGGCAAAGGTGCTAAAATTGGAGCTGGCTCTGTTGTGTTAGATCCCGTACCTCAGCATACAACCGTTGCAGGTGTACCAGCCAAAGTGGTGGGTTGCCCTGATTGCGAAAAACCAGCTCTAAATATGGATCAAGATATTTAATTGTTATTAGATAATAAAAAACTCCGTTGATAAAACAGACGGAGTTTTTAATAATTGATTGGCTACTTATTGTTAAGATTTACATCCATTGTTGGGTATGGAATATTAATATTATTTTCAGTTAATCCATTTTTGATATTTTCAAGCAGCTCACCTTTTACCGTGCCATAATTTTCGTTTAATGTCCAAACTAACACATTAAAATTCATCGAGGACGCATCTAAAACATCTAATCGAATGGTAGGCTCTTTGGATGTTAATATATTATTCGTTTTATCAACTGCTTGCTTTAATACTTGATAGACTTTTTGAATATCTGAATCATAACCAACATTAACCACCAAATCTAAACGTCTTTCTGGTAAGCGAGTATAGTTGATAATATTAGCACTTACTACTTGGCTGTTAGGAATTATAACTAGTTCGTTGGTTGGTGTAACAATAGATGTTGAGAAAATTTGTATAGAATCAATAATACCTTGCTGACTATTGATTATTACCGTTTCACCGACTTTAAATGGGCGAAAAATAATTAAAATAACTCCAGCCGCAAAGTTAGATAGTGAACCTTGTAACGCTAAACCAACAGCTAAGCCAGCGGCACCAATCACTGCAACAATGGATGCTGTTTGAACTCCTAATTGACCTAAAACGGCAACCAATGTCATTACAATAGTCGCATAGTATGCTAATGCACTAACAAATTTAACAACAGTTGGATCAACGTGTCGATTTGATAATATTCTTTTTAATTGGTTGCTAATAAATCTAGCGATAGTTCTACCAATAACAAAAATAACAATGGCAAAGCAAAAATGAGCAATATAGCTAAATACAACCCCATCATATTTTTCAATAAATGAAAGGGTGTAATTTAAGAAACCTTCAAAATTCATATTATTATCCTCAGTAATGGGTAATAGAAATTTTTGTTAAAGTATTTTAATTCGCAATTGGCTAAACAAGTTGTTTGATTAATAAAGACCAACGTGTATCAAAATTAGTTGTTGGTAGATATTTAAAACCTGAACGAGAATAACGTGCCATCATTCCCTCGCAAAAAGCTAATAATTGGCTAGATAAAATACGTTCATCAGTTATGAAGGCAACACCTTCACGAATTTTTCGCTCGCGTAAAACTTGTTTAATTTGAGTTTCAATTCGTTCAAATAGCTGGCTAATACGTTCTTGTAACTGATCTTGCTCAAACATTAATGCGTGCCCAGTCATAATTCTGGTTAATCCTGGGTTCTTTTCAGAAAACCCTAATATCAAAGCAAGAATAAGTTGTAACCGAGTAAATGTATTTGGCTCTTCATGCATGATCACATTTATACGGGATAACAAGATATCTTCAATATAGACAATTAAACTTTCAAACATTTTTGTTTTACTTGGAAAATGTCGATATAAAGCTGCTTCAGAAACACCTACTGTTGCAGCTAATTTAGCCGTAGTTATTCTTTGAGTACCTTCATTAGATTCAAGCATTTTTGCCAATGCTTGTAAGATATCTTCTTTGCGATTTCTATTTTTGCTACTCACGATCATTTTTTACCCGAATGTCCAAAACCACCTTCGCCTCGTGCTGATTCAACAAATTCATCAACAATGTTAAATTCGGCTTGTACAACCGGAACAATGATTAGTTGAGCAATTCGATCGCCGGCTTCAATCACAAAAGGAGTTTGGCTTCGATTCCAAACAGGCACAAATAATTGACCTTGATAATCCGAATCAATCAAACCCACCAAATTACCAAGTACAATACCATTTTTTGAACCAAGCCCTGAACGCGGTAACACCAATGCCGCTAAACTTGGATCAGCAATATGCATTGATAAACCAGTCGGAGTTAGGATAGTTTCTCCTGGTTTTATTTCGGTTGTTTTATCAAACATTGCTCTTAAATCAATGCCTGCAGATCCTTCAGTTGCATAAGTAGGTAGAGGAAATTCGTTACCTAAACGTTTGTCTAATACTTTTATATCAATTTTTCTTTTCATCATGACTCGCTTTATATCGTGTTATAACAGTTTGAAGTAACTGTGTTGCTAATTGGTTTTTACTGCTTAATGGTAACGTTTGCTCACCATTTTGCCAATACAGTGTTAATGCATTTTGATCGGAATTAAAGCCAATGGCTTTATCGGAAACATCATTAGCACAAATTAAATCTAAATTTTTTGCGGTTAATTTTTTTAGTGCATAAGTTTTAACATCATTAGTTTCAGCGGCAAACCCTACCACAAAAGGACGATGTGTTTTTAGCGCTGCGACACTTGCTACAATATCGGGATTTTTAACTAATTCAATCACAAGTTCATCGTTATCGCCCGTTTTTTTAATTTTTTGTGTCGCAATTGTTTTAGCATGATAGTCGGCAACAGCGGCACAAGAAATAAAAATATTTGATTTTTTAGCGTGATTCATTGCTTCATCGTACATCTGTTTAGCGCTTTTAACGTCAATTCGGTTGACATTACTCGGCGTATGTAAATGAACCGGTCCACTAATTAATGTGACATTGGCACCCATTTGAGCAGCGGCGTTTGCAATTGCAAATCCCATTTTTCCTGAACTGTAATTACTAATATAACGAACTGGATCGATTTCTTCGATTGTTGGTCCTGCCGTAATGGTAATTGATATATCTGAAAGCACTGAGGTTGATTTAAAATAGTGGGTTATTTCTTCAACAATAGTGAGCGGCTCAAGCATACGTCCTGGTCCAACATCACCGCAGGCTTGAAAACCACTGTCTGGACCTAAAATTAAGGTATTTCTTGACGCTAATACAGATAAATTATGTTGAGTTGCGGCGGCTTTATACATTTGTTGATTCATCGCCGGAGCAATGGCAATTGGCGAAGATGTTGCTAAACAAATTGTTGATAACAAATCATCGGCAATACCATTTGCCATTTTAGCAATAATATTGGCGGTTGCAGGCGCAATTAATACTAAATCAGCCCATTTGGCAAGTTCAATATGACTCATAGAAAGCTCGGCCGATGGATCAAAGAGATCGCTAGAAACCTGATTGCCAGAAACAGCTTGAAGCGTCATTTTAGTGACAAAATGGCTAGCAGAATCAGTCAAAACAACACGCACTTGTGCGCCACATTTTTTTAAATGACGAACCAGATCAGGGCATTTATAAGCAGCAATGCCGCCAGTAATTCCTAATAAGATACGTTTACCTGTTAGACTCATAAGCCAGCTTCCTTCCTACCAAAATGAAAGCGTTATATTACCACAATTAAGTTAGATAATAAGTAGCTCTTTCGCATTGGCTAATGTTGCGTCTGTAATTTTATCGCCGCCTAATAACCGAGCAAGTTCGTTTAAACGGCCCGTATTATCTAGCTTTTGCATATCGGTTGATGTCTGCTTGCCGTTGGTTTGTTTACTAACAAAATAGTGCTGATTTGCTTGCCCTGCAACTTGTGGCAAGTGAGTTACTGTGATCACTTGCGTTGATTCACCAAGTTGCCTTAATAACTGGCCGACTTTAGCCGCTGTTGGTCCACTAATACCAACATCAATTTCATCAAATATTAAAGCTGGCGTATCCATTTTTTGAGCAGTTAACACCTGAATTGCCAAAGCAATACGCGACAACTCACCGCCTGAAGCCACTTTTGCAAGCGGTTGTGCGCTTTGTCCTGCATTGGTGCTGACTAAAAATGTTACCTGATCGGCACCGTCTTCATTTAATCGATTTTCATCAAAAGCAATATCGATACTAAATTGTCCATTAGGCATAGATAATTCATGCATAATAGTGGTGACTTTTTTAGCTAATGTTTTGCTTATCGTTAACCTTTTTTGATGCAATTTTGTAGCAATTTCAACGGCGATTTGATGGTATTTAGTAATATCATTTTTAAGTTGTTCACTTTGTTCATCTTGCTGATTAATTTGTTTAAATTCAGCTAACAAAGTTTGATGTAAATCTGGCAATTCTTCGGGCAAGACATGATGTTTACGCGCCAAAGCAATCTGTTTAGATAACCGCTGTTCTAGTTGCATGACTCGAGCAGGATCGAGTTCTAAACGTTCACTATAATGACGAAGCTCATCACTTGCTTCTTTAATTTGAATAGATGCCTCTTCCAACATGTTATAAACGTTATTTAACGCTGGATCGAGCGAGGTTAGTTCTTGAACACTATTTTTCACACTGCTTAGTAAATTACTAACGTTATAGTCGTCTGCCTCGTCTAACAACATGACAGATTGCTGGCTTAGATTAATTAACTGTTCGCTATTAGATAACCGTTTGTACTCTTCATCAATTTGTTGAAACTCCCCTTCAATGGGCGAAAATTCATTAAGTTCTTTTAATTGATATTGCAAAAGCTGCATATGCGCATCACGCTCTTGCCTTGTTGTTTCGTATTGTTGGTAAGCCCGTGTTGCTTCTTTCCATTTCTTATAGGCTTGATGCATTTGAGCAAGTAGTGTTGGTTCATTCATATAATGATTTAACAACAACTGCTGATAATCACTGCGTAACAGGCGTTGATGCTCATGTTGCCCATGAATTTGAATCAACATTTGCCCCAAATCTTTTAATTGCGAAATAGGAACAGCTCGACCATTAATAAATGCTTTAGAACGCCCATCTTGATTAATCACTCGTCGCAAAATGCACTCATTGCCCTCATCAAGTTGATTTTCGCGTAACCAAGCAAAAGCCGCTGGCGTATCATCAAGCACAAAACAAGCCGAAATATCAACACGATCAGCCCCATGCCGAATAGATGAAGCATCAGAACGATTACCTAAACATAATCCCAATGCATCAATAGCAATCGACTTCCCTGCTCCTGTTTCCCCCGTAATAGCGGTCATCCCAGTAGTAAAGTCGACAAGAAGTTGATCTACAATAGCAAAATTATTAATAGTTAGTTGAGTTATCATAATAAATTAATACATAAGGCTAGTTATAATATTGGCAGTATAGCAGTAAAAATACTGTAAATAAATACAGGTTGGTGTTTTTGTTTATGAGACTTATTTTTTGTTATAAAATCAATTAACTTTTGGATTACTTAAAAATAGTCATTATTTAATTAATTATTTTTAATATGTTATCTTCTCTCGAAGACATAAGGAATCAGCTGTGAAACTTAAAACAATAACACCACTATTTCCAACATATGCACAAACTATTGCAATGATTAAAGCGGTGTCTGGTTACAGTAAAAAGTCTGTACATGGGATGATTAGCGATATTCGTGGCCAGTCAGGAACTCCACAGAATCCAGTAGACTGGTCAGAACCTGATAGTTGGATTGGTGAACGACTAAGTGGTGAATATGCTGAAATAGCAAATAAAATATGGATACAGGATAATCATGTGTTAAATCCTCGTCATAGCTATGGTGCTTATATGTTTATAAATAATAGCGATCTAATGACTGTTGATATACAAGGTTATTGGCAACCTTCACCAAAAGGACAAGCTTTTTTAAAGGGAGATAAAGATGTTTGGCTGGAACTGGATAATTCGGAAGGTATATTGCAATTATTAGAATTGCTTAACGTTCGTGGACAAGCTAAAAATGGGGATTTATTACCTGAATGGATGACTTATTTACGTCAAAATTCTAAATGGAATAGTGAACAAGCATGTAAATCTACGTTATATGCTCGCCTTGTAAATTTAGTCGATCGCAAACTCTTAAAACGTGAAGGGATTATTTATCATATAACAGATAGTGGTCGAAAATGGTTAGATGCAACACCACAAGCAAAACTATGTGACCCATTAGATGAAATTATGGATTCTATTGTTCGTTATAATGAGCAACAAAAAAAATTATTATCAGAACAGTTGCAGAATATGAATCCATATCATTTTGAAGCACTGATTGGTCAATTATTACAGGCGATGGGCTACGAAGATGTGAATGTGACAAAAGCATCTGGTGATAAAGGGATTGATGTTGTTGGTAATGTACAAGTGGGTATTACGCGTATTACTGAAGTCGTTCAGGTAAAGCGTATGCAAAATTCTGTTAATCGCCCATTGATTGATCAGCTAAGAGGAGCTTTACCTTATCATAAAGCCATTCGAGGCACATTAATCACAACAGGGAAATTTTCATCTGGTTGTGCCGAAGCAGCTAATTATCCAGGTGCAGCCCCAATTACGTTAATTGATGGCTCTCGTTTAATTGAATTACTTATTGAAAATGGAGTAGGTATTAAACGGAATAACTCTTTAGAATTACTTAGTATTGATATGTCAGTATTTGAAGAACAGATTGAAGATTTAAAATAAAAAATTAGTTGTCTATATAGAGTATATCTTGTTATATCAAATAGTTATTATTAAATCATCAATCACGATTAATCAATTTGAATGAATAAACCCACCTTTTTATTAGTGGGTTTATTTTCGCTTTATGATGGAATAATGACTATCACAAATTATAGCGATATTTTTTATTTTTATATGCATCAAAAATTAATGTTACTAATTCATCTAATATCCGAAATGCACAATCCACATAACGGAGATAGTTTTTTTCATTAATAACCGACATATCAACACCATGACTTATATCATTTCGTTTATTTTTTAATTCATTTAAAATACCAGTTATAGACGATAAACAATCGTGTGGTAGCCCAACTTGATATAATAACTTTTCAAGTACTTCTTTACCGACATTGCTTTCAGTATTGATATATTTATCTTTAATTTGTACTTTTATTGATAAATAGTCAGAAATGCTTTCAAAAAATTCTTCTTGTCTAAATAAACGGTGTAAATGATTATCAAAAGGAAAGGATTTCTTGAATCGTTTACTTTTGTGCTCTATATCAGTAAGTTTTTTAAAATCATCTACATATACAGCTGCTCTAAAAATTGGAAGAACATCCTGACAATTTAAATTTAATTGATTGATGGCAGTAATGTATATAGTAAAAGCAAATTTAACAAATCCTTCGATATGCGCATATATCAAACATATATTGGCTCTTCGGACAGAATTAAGGTACAGCTCTAATGAAGTTTCATCTAATTTTAATTCTGTGGGGATTTTTTGTAACAAGTTATTAAGCCTAGTGATCTCACCTTGACGCTTTAATTTTTGTTCTTCTAATTCAAAATAAAAACGCTCTAAATCCATAATGACCTTCTAGAACTGAATTTGGTTAAAATACTGTTCTGAAATAGCTATTCTAGCTTGTAATTGACCTTTAGAGTTTTTCCCTCCGCCTGTAGTTTGTTTTTTAAATTCTTCATTTTGTTTTATGGTTAAGATGGCAGACTTAATTTTTTCTATATGCTGAGGATCACTAGCATCAATTTTGTTAACAATACATTGTATACCAAGCGTAATTGACTCAAAATGGTAAATACCAAAATTAGATTGTAAATCGTTATTATTGCTGTTTAAGCGGCCGAATATCTTATCTCCCCATGCTTGATTTAATATACTAAAGGTTTTTTCAAAACAGGTTCGATTTTCATCATAATTAAATTTAATTTCTGTCGCACTTACTTTTTCCATATATTCAGTAAGAAAATCTGCAACATCATGTTTAAAGTTACCCCGATAATTTTTAAGTGCAAAAAAACGTAAAACTAACTCTTGATCGAAGGCCTCAAAAGTTTGTTTTTCAGAAATATTACTAATACAGTTTTTAAAATTTGGTTCACTACTTAACAGAATAATATAATCATTAAATTCGGCACTAAGTAATCTAATTGTACAATTCCTTACTTGTTGATCACTCAACAATTCTCCACCAGTATTTAAACGTTTGAACATATGGTATTTAAAAACATTATCACTCGTTTTTTTGACAACCTGAACCCGAATAAAAGTTCTTTTAAGTTTTATTTGTAATATCGTTGGTAAATCATTCCAAGTTAAGCCATTTAAACTATCGACAATATCACATTCACTGAGCTTTAAAAAATCACCTTTATTAATAGGTGGGTCAAAATGTTGGGCTTCTAACTCGCCTCTAAGGTGTAAATAGGATGAAAAGCGCTGTAAACCATCAATGAGTTCATATTTGCTTTCTTCAGTTTCGATAACATAAATAGGTGGCACTGGCATTTGTAATAAAAGCGATTCAATAAATCGTGATCTTGCGCCTTCACTCCATCGAAATAAACGTTGATAATCTGGAGTAATATTGAGTTCATCTGACGTATACATATCAAATAACTCATTAAAAGATATATCGAGGCTTTCTGTATCAACTCGCTTTATTTGAGATTCAAGTTCAGTGATAATGTCAATTTGTGCCATTGTTTATTCCTTTTGGAAGACTAATACAGACTCAGTAGCAATTGTTTTATTTCGGTATTTTTTAGCATGTTTGTGTATATTGGCCATATTATTTTTGGATACAAAATCATGGCGGTTAACTAAGTGTAAACCATTTATGGTTGCGATATCTTTGATGATAGTTGAAAGATCGCAATAAACATCTTTGTAAAATGAATCTTGAACAACACAGCCAAATATTCCATTTTCTTTTAAAACTCGAGCAATTTCTTCAATCGTTTTAGCTATTTCAACAAAATATTGATAGTAATTTTTATAATAATAAGTAGCCGAAGCTCTTGATTGGTGGTTCATTACTGCATCTAAAAACCGATTTCCTGTTTTGCCAATATTCAGTGGCGTTAGTGATAAATTCTTATCAATTGTTGTTCTACCTGTTAATGAACGCCTAATAAAATCAACTTGTTGTGGGTCATCACCTAGAAGTACTGATAACTCAGGTAATGTTGCAATACCATAATCAATGCGAGTACAGTATGGCGGTGAAGTTATAATGGCATCAACCGAATAATTGTCTAATGGTAACTTTGATGCTGTGCCATGTATAATACTGGCTTTTTCAACATCAATTTGATAATTGGTATTTTGGGCAAGAGCAATTTTTTCATCTAAATATGAAATGACAAGTTTTTTAATTTCTTGATTAGGAAGATAAATTTTTTCCTGTGGATCGATTTTTAGTTTTATCCATGTCGGATTAGATGGAATAAACTTTCTCAACTTATTTCTGACAATATTGAATAAAGCTAGATATATAACGCATTGACTCATATTTATTTGTTCAATTTTTTTATTAAAAATAATATTTTTATGAGCAAATATATAGCGGCTAATATAACGTATATAATTAGCGGTATCTTCATGAAACCATGATAATAAATAATCATCGGATGAAATATAATGTTTATCGATATGAATTCTCAAACCTAAACAACGTTTTTTCGCTAATTTTAATTGAGCTACATTGGCTAATTTAGCTACAGAAATAATCTTCATGGCAGGATTGAGATCAACCCCAATACTTGTGTACCCTTCAAGTAATGCTGAATAAGTCGTTGCGCCTGTACCATTCCACGGGTCGAGAATGATTGATTGTTTAGACAACCCTAAGTTAGTTAAAAGATCCCTAACAAACGAATGAGAATATCCTGCATAATAGTCATACCATTGCGCTCGATTTTCTTTATCACTTATTTTTTTAGGAGAACTAACTATATTTTGCATACCATTTTTATTTTATAAGAATTAAAGTTCAATTGATATCTATTATAAACGACTTATTTTTATAAAATAGATCTTATTCTTGTAAACTAACAATTTTGCGTACTATATCGAAAAATAATTAGTAATTTTTCAAATATTCTTAGTTATTTTCCCAATAACAAAAAAAACCTTATTTTACTAGCGTAAAATAAACCTATCACATTGTAAAAAACATTCAGCAATCTATACTGCCTAATAGTAGGTAATCATGCTAATAACATGAATAAATCACTCTGAAAATTATCTTTGCCTAAAGAAATAATCATCACCACTAATTACAATAACTTTTACACCTTACTCCACTTATTCTTCTTTTATCCAAAATTACACAGGAGTATAATTTATACACCTATTATTATAATTATGGAAAACCCAGTATGTTTGGAAATAAAACAAATCGTCAAATCATTATTTGGACAACAATCATTGGTGGTTTTATTAGTGCTTTAGTTAAGTGGGGATCAGAGGTTAATATGCCTCCTCGTGTCCCGGGTGAAATTTCGCCTCCAGCGGCACATATTGATGCATGGCTTGGTTGGTTAGGGATTGATTCTCATTCACTTGATTATATTTATCAAACAGCAACTGTTTCTGGTGCGGTAACGCTTTATCACTGGTTATTCAGTTTTGCTTTCGCCTTTGTTTATGTGGCTGGTGCATATTATTGCAACAAAATCCGACTATGGTATGGCGCAGTTTATGGCACGATTATTACTATTTCTATGCATGGTTTTTTAATTCCATTACTTGGCTTTCGTCATCCTGCTTATGATGCCGAAGGTACTGTTGGTTGGTTATGGAATTTAAATGGCTATGAGCTTTGGAGCGAAATTTTGGGTCATATCTATTGGGGTGTTTCAATTGAAATTTGTATGATTGCCGTTCTTGCTCATTTTTCAAGGCCTATTCGTGGCGAGTGGCGTCAATAATTTAAGTTAAATCACTTAATACTAAATCCTACTATTTAACTATAGTGGGATTTTTTTATTTTATCAGTTATAGTTAAAAACTATATTAACCAATAAAAAACTAGAATTATTCAATATCTGTTTTTTTTGTTATCTTCTTTATCACCAAAGAAAGTCGATAAAAAGGAAATAAAAATGAATACTGCTGTTATTGGATATCCTCGAATTGGTAAGCTTCGTGAACTTAAATTTGCAACAGAAGCCTATTTTAAAGGTAATAAAACGCAAGCTGAATTATTAAACGAAGCTAAAACGCTACGAGCTGAGCATTTAAAACAACAAGCGGCTCAAAAAATTGCCTTTATTTCATCTAATGATTTTTCATTCTATGATGCGGTGTTAGATACAGCGTGTTTACTTAATGTTATTCCAAAACGTTATCAAGATTTAGGTTTACCTGAACTTGACCGTTATTTTGCGATGGCACGTGGTTATCAGGGTGAAAAAGGCGATGTGAGAGCGCTCGCTATGAAAAAATGGTTTAACACCAATTACCACTATTTAGTACCTGAAATTGAAGATTCAGTACAAATTAAGTTAACAGGTACTAAACCTTTTGACGAATATCAAGAAGCTAAAGCGTTAGGTGTGCAAACCAAGCCGGTTGTGATTGGAGCCTTAACCTTTTTTAAATTAGCGCAGTATTTAGGTAAAAAACAGCTTGTTGATTTTAAAGACGATATTATTAAAGCTTATCAAGACATCATCCAAAAATTCACAACACTTGGTACTGAGTGGATCCAAATTGATGAACCCATTTTAGTCACTGACCTAAATAAAGACGATATTGCTTTATTTACCGAACTTTATCAAGCGATTTTATCGGTTAAAGGTAACACCAAAATTGTTCTACAGACCTATTTTGGTGATGTGCGTGATTGTTATAAAGAACTTGTCGCTTTACCTTTTGATGGTATTGGTCTTGATTTTGTTGAAGGTAAACAGTCATTAACTTTACTTGAAAACAATGGCTTCCCTGCCGATAAAGTTTTATTTGTTGGTGTGGTAAATGGAAAAAATATCTGGAAAAACAATTACCAAAAGACCTTAACATTGCTTGGTAAAATCAAACAAAAAGCTGCAAATATTGTAATCAATACTTCTTGTTCATTACTACATGTTCCTTATACATTGCAAAATGAAACCAAATTAACCATTCAACAACGCGCTTATTTTGCTTTTGCACAAGAAAAGCTACAAGAACTTGCTGAACTTGGTCAATTATTTAAGGATGCAAATCCTGAAAATAATACCGCTTATAAAGCTAACCAAACATTATTTACTCGTGAGCGTGAGGGCGCAAATCAAACAGTACGCCAAAAAGTGGCCGCATTAAAAGATTCGGATTTTACTCGTTTACCTGAATTTTCAGTGCGTGAAGCAACGCAGAAAAAAGCCTTTAATTTGCCACTATTACCAACAACCACTATTGGATCATTCCCACAAACGCCTGATGTACGTTTAAATCGTGCTAAATTCAAAAAAGGTGAAATTTGCCTGAACGAATACACTGAGTTTAATCAACAAAAAATTGCTGAATGCATTAAATTACAAGAAAAAATTGGTATTGATGTGTTAGTACATGGTGAATTTGAACGTAATGACATGGTCGAATATTTTGGTGAAAGCTTAAATGGTTTTGTGTTTACTGAAAAAGCATGGGTACAATCTTATGGTACTCGTTGCGTTAAGCCACCAATTGTTTGGGGTGATATTTCACGTTCAAAACCGATTACCGTTGCATATTCAAAATATGCACAAAGCCTGACAGACAAACCAGTTAAAGGTATGTTAACAGGACCTGTGACTATTCTAAATTGGTCATTCCCGCGAGAAGATATTTCTCAAAAAGAATCAGTATTCCAAATAGCATTAGCAATTGGTGATGAAGTATTAGATCTTGAAGCAGCAGGTATTAAGATCATTCAAATTGACGAAGCGGCATTAAAAGAAAAATTACCTCTGCGTAAAGCCGATTGGAGCAGTGAATACCTTGATTGGGCTATCCCTGCGTTTAGATTGGTACATAGCAAAGTACAAGCAGATACGCAAATCCACACCCATATGTGTTATAGCGAATTTGCCGACATTATTAAAGATATTGATGCAATGGACGCCGATGTTATTTCGTTCGAGGCTTCTCGCTCTAATTTGCAGTTGATTGACGTACTTAATACAAACAATTTTAAAACTGAAGTGGGACCTGGGGTTTACGACATCCATTCACCACGTGTACCACCAGTAGCCGAAATAAAAGCAACGATTGAAAAGTTACTCGCGAAGATTGATAACCAAAAATTGTGGATCAACCCAGATTGCGGTTTAAAAACTCGTGGCGAAAAAGAAGTGGTTGAAAGCTTACAACATTTAGTACAAGCCACTTTAGAAGTAAGAAAAACACTGAACTAAGCACTGTTTTTACAAGGTCGTTAAGTTTTTCATTAACAAAGCAGACTTTGTTTAGCCTTACGTTTCCGCCGCCTATTTGGGCGGCGGAAGTGTCAATAAGGAAAATGAGTGACATAATCAATGGATGAAACAAATGAAAACAAATCTACTATTTAATAAAAAAACCGTGTTCTCCTTTGAGGTTTTTCCCCCTAAAAAAACCTCACCTTTAGAAACAATTTATAGTACATTACGTGAACTTGGTTATTTTAAACCTGATTTTATCAGTGTCACTTATGGTGCAGGTGGTAGCTTAAATGGCCAAACCACCATTGATATTGCCCACTCAGTCAAACATACTTATGGTATTGAAAGCGTCGCTCACTTGCCGGGGATCAATTTTGATAAAGCTGAAATGCAAAAAATCCTACATGATCTTAAATGTGCAGGAATTGATAATGTGCTTGCTTTGCGTGGTGACATCAACCCGAATGTGCAACCTAAAGATGATTTTCGATACGCTAGCGAGCTGGTGACATTCATTAAAGAAAACGGTGATTTTAACGTGATTGGTGCATGCTATCCCGAAGGACACCTTGAAGCAGCAACACTAAAACAAGATCTGATCCACCTAAAAGAAAAGGTCAATGCAGGTACCGATCAACTGATTTCACAGCTCTTTTTTGATAATGATTATTTTTATGCTTTTTTAGATAAAGCACGTGATATGGGCGTTAATGTACCGATCGAAGCTGGAATTATGCCAGTAACCAATAAAAATCAAATTGAGCGCATGGTCTCAATGTGCGGTGTAAACCTACCGAAGAAGTTTAAACAGATGATGGAAAAATATGAACATCATCCAGATGCATTTCGTGATGCCGGTATTGCTTATGCAATCGATCAGATTGTTGATTTGGTTTCTCAAGATGTCGATGGAATTCACTTATACACCATGAACAATAGCTACATAGCAAGGCGCATTAGCGAAGCAGTATCAACATTGCTAGCGGTGCCAAAATCGGAATAGTGATGGTATAAAGATAAAGTATATTTTTTGGGAGTACTGTGGAGTTGTTGCGGACTAGCTAAAATTGGTTGCGGGGGCTGGATTTGAACCAACGACCTTCGGGTTATGAGCCCGACGAGCTACCAAGCTGCTCCACCCCGCGTCAAAGAAGTGGCTATATTATAGCAATAAAATAATAAAGCAATACCTATTTAGCTTAAACGCCACATTTTTAAACATTCTTGAGTTAATCTAGATTATTTTCTTACATAAACACAAATTCACTTGAAAGTTTTTAACAAAAATTTTAGTCTCTTCCAAAACCAAAGACAGCAAAATCCAACTGCGCTGAAAATAACAATAATTTTATAACTATAGGATTTTAATTAAAAATCAAGATAAAAAATCAAATAAAATCAATACCCTACCTGAGCAATTTTGATAAGTAACACATTGATTTTTTTACATCAGTATTTCAATATACTTAGATAAATAAACAAAAGCCATTAACATTAATATAATGATTAACAAATATCGAGGAGTGATCAACATAATGCTACTATTTGATTATCTAAAATCTACAGATATTGAATTAATCAATACTAAATTAAAAAAAGTTGCTATGACAAACTTAAAACATATTCTTAATGATCACTACACAGAATTAGAACTTAATACTAAACAAGATACCCAAACTCTTACTTTTCATGAAAGCTTAAGTGTGATTTTAACGGGAGATTATAATGAACCCATTTTTCAAATGTGCTTAAAAATTTATAAAGATGAAATGTATCTTGGCTATTATCACTATTTAACGACATTAGACCTTACCTTTGTTGATGAATTCTTTGTTATCAAATAACCAATAAAAGCACGTTGTTTTGCATTCTATAGATGATCAACTACCGCTCTTTTTTTAGTGTATATTAAATACAGGTATTATCGATTTTTACAATTCCTCATGCTCCGTATAATCTTCTAACACCGCATCAGTCATACGGTCTAAATGTTTGACTTTACTCAGCGCTTTTAAATTGCGGTAGGGAATATAGCTGCAACGCTCCGATAATGGTCCACTTTCTAGTAACGAAAATACTGGGCGGCGGATTTCTTGAAACACCTTTTCCTGCCGGCTATCTGGTGCAACAATATGTAGTTTAATATTCATATTGGGTTGCAAGGCAAGTAAATCCGCCATGCGTAAAATACCAGAGTAAACCGAAGTGGTATGTTCGACTTCAAACGCGCGTGTGATAGCGCGCCCTTTTAACCAAATCACATCAATTTGTTCAATGGTGCTTAAGGTGGTTTCGTCATAATTAAGTGGTAATTTTTCTAATAATGCTTCGGTGCCTTTTTTCCACTCTTTTAATACCCGGCTGCGATCCGCTTTCGGTAGCCAAATCTTCATCCCCATACAGGCACCAATTTGGGCAAGTAACGCCTGCATTTTGATCGATTCGCGTACTTCTGGGGTTGTTTGGTTTGGGGCTTCATCATCGACCAGTTCATTATCACTCGGGACCGAAACCTCAATCACTTTATCGATTCGATTGACAGTATGGGTTTTTAATTTCTTTTGATCTTGCTCATTAAGGGGATAATCAGCGGCGATGTCATGTTGCTGTAATAGGCAGCGCATTAATAATTTGCCATCTTTTTCGTTGATTTTATTTAAACTATTACGCAGCAATCCGGTCCAACCTTTACTGTTTTTCTCAATGTTTTGGGTAAAAGAAAGATGTTGCCAAATTTGGTCAGTATACATAGGGATAGCTTGGGGGAATGGTAACCACACTTTAACCCGAACATGAAAACGTATAATAAACGGATCATCCGATGCTAAAAAAAGGGGCGTGCTATCTTCATAAGGACCATCAACCACTTCAAGCAGCCCGCACCAGCGAGATAGTCGGGTGAGATAACAAATAAAAATATCCCCAGCTTTTACTTTTTCTGCCAATAATTTTTGTCGAACCCGATAACCAGATACTGTTTTATCTGAATTCATAAAAGCTTGATACGTTTCGGGTGAAAAGATGTTGGTATAGTAAGCCATAAATAATTATCCGTTTTTAATTAACCTTACTTTAAAGGTTTGGATCTATTTAAAAGTAATCAGTTAAATTGCTGTTTAATCTCGGTCATCCAACGTGGAAGTTCGTCATGTAAGGCTAAATTTAGCATAAATAAGTTATCAATATCTTTATTCGCTTTGCTTAAGTCAATTGTTTGAATAATTTCAGCAAAATAAGGCACAATGTCCGATTTTGATAGTTCAAACTCAGTTATTGCTTGTAATAATAGCTTGCTATCAATACCCCATTCGTTGGCAAATTCGTTTGCAGCATGTTTGATTTTATCGTTTTTCCAATTGGTAAATGCTTGATCAAAATGGACTTGGCTAGATAGGCGACCGGTTAATAATTCGGTATCGACAAATTCTTTCAATATTTTTGCTTGCTGATCTTCGCCCATTTGGCTTAATTCTTGAATTTGTTCGTAGATAATGCGCCTAGTTTCGTCGTTAATGGTTTGTACACCATCAACATGCGACACTTTAGATCCAATTAAGCTAAGGATATGCGCAGCATCAATCACCTGTGTGCCTGCTAATTTGGTTTTACCAATTAAAGTGGGCACAATGGTTGGCGTTTTAGTGGTAGTTTCTTTAGCGGTTAAGTTTTTAAATGCGCCAACATATTGCAACCAACGGTGCTCGGTCATACCAAAAGTGGCATTATCCCATTGATATTCATAATATTGTTGGACAATATTAAGCTGATCAGCCGCTATTTTAAATGCTTTGCTAAATTCAGTTAGTTTTTTATCATCATGTTGAATTAATTGCCATTGGGTTGGATCGGCTAAGGTTAAAACTAATTGCTCCAAATCGTTAGCTAAAATTCGCACAGCAGTGGCATAGGTTTCAACAATCGCTTTGCTACTACCACCACCACTACCATATAGCTCAAGGGCTTGGTTAACCATTTGTTCGGTCAGGCGTGGGGTTTGGAAATTTACAATTGTGCCAAACTCTTTGCTAGAACCAAACACGCGATTGGTGCGTGAATAAGCCTGAATTAAATTTTGTAGCTTTAAGGTGCGGTCAACATAAAGAGTATTGAGTCGTTTAGAATCATAGCCTGTCAATAGCTGATCAGCAACAATCACTAAATCGATATTCTTACTATTACGACCACTACCGCCACGGGTAGCACGCTCGACCACATCCTCAAAATAGGCTTGTTCACCATGTTTTTTATCACCTGCGATAAACTTAATGCCAGTAAATTCAGCGTAATCATTAAACATGGTGTTGATAATTTCGGGATCGACATTATCCGGATCATTTTCGTTACCAAAGCTAAAGGTCATGGCAATATTGATTTTTTGCTGTTGGCTTGAAAGTTGTTTTTTAAATTCCTGATAATAGGCAATCACCCGTTCCTTATAAGCGACGGTTAAAATAGCATTAAATTGTTGCTGTTGCGATTGCGCTTGCCAGTTGCTTAAGATCTCTGTAACCACTTGTGGTATATGAGTTTGATCATGATAAACTAATAGCGATTTATCAATGGCTTGCTTTTCAACTTCGCTTTCGCTCCAGCTATGTACTAATCGGGCGATTTCGCGATCGGATTGTTCTGGCTTTTCGATTTTTATACGCTCAATAAGCTTATCACGCAAATCGTCATAACTGCTAAATTCGCCAGTATTGATGTAATCAACATGAAATCCAAGCACGTTACCATCAGCAATAGCTTCATCAATGGTATATTGATGTAATTTAGGACCAAATAGCTTTTCGGTAGTGTTAATCACTTCGCTGTTTTCGTTTATTTTGCCTTTAATTTTGTTTTCGTCAAAAAGCGGCGTACCTGTAAATCCAAAAAATAGCCCATTTATTCTAAAATGGCTTTTTATTTCGCCCATCATATTTTTCATAGTGGAACGGTGCGCTTCGTCAACAATAAAGACGATTTTTTTATCAGCTAAACAACTATCTTTGCCCTCTTCAAGAGCTTTAACTAAATTATGCAGTTTAAAGATAGTGGTTACCACAATACCATTGTGTGGCGAGCTAAGGTGTTTTCTAAGCTGCGCGGTGCTGTGCGTATCATCAACGGTGACTGGCTCAAAGGCAGCATAGGCTTTAAAGTTGTCACTGGTGCGACTATCAAGTTCCCGTCGATCCACCAAAAAGACCACTTTATCAAAACCCGCTCTGGTCGATAAAAATAGGGCTGTTTTAAAGCTGGTAATGGTTTTACCGGAACCTGTAGTATGCCAAACAAATCCGCCATGTGGTTTTTTGTCAGGATTATCCCAACCAAATGCCGCCCCTTCAACCGCTTGCAAAGCAAAGACCTGATAAGGGCGCATTAGCATATGTCGGCGGTTTTCTTCTTCTTTGGCTTCATCAATGACTAGGTAGTCGCCCACCATTTGATGCGCCATTGGGATCATTAAAAATTGTTCTATTACTTGCTGCCAATGATTGATCGGTTGATTTGATTTATTCGCCCAATGAAACACAAAGCTAGGATTAAAGTCATTAATTGTTTTGGGCGTGGCAAAGTAACGGGTTTCGATTTCGCTACTTATTACCATCATTTGCGAAAAAGCCATAAAATTGTTGCTATATTCGCCATCTCGATAATAACGCTTAAACTGTTCGAATGCCTCGTCAAGGTTTTTATCGGTACGTTTTTGTTCGATATTAATTAACGGTAAACCATTAATTAACAGCACCAAATCAAAACGGTTACCGTTAGGTGTTTGCACTTCGCAGGCAATGCGATAACAGGAATCACCGCCACGCACCTCGGGTTTTTTAAAGATAGTTAAGGTGATTTGTTTACGGGTGATAAGCGGGTTATCATCGCGATAGATGCCATCGATTTTGCCTTTTGACTCTTCCATGGCGAGCAGTTTTGCCGCTTGGTAGCTGTTTTGTAGTTGGTTAACTTTTGCCATTACTTGGCTAAATTCGTTATCGGTTAACTCAACGCCCTCAAGCTGATCGGCATTAAGCCGATTAAGTTCACTCCGCCAGTGGGTGACTAAATCATTAACCGTTACTTTACGTCGATTACCATCTAAAAAGTCAGGTGCCCGCCATTTATATATTTCTAATTCTTTAACAAAGTTTTCTTGAAAGGTTTTTTCTGCGGCATCTTTTACAACCTGACTCATTCCTTAACTCCTTTTTATACAAACATTTCGTTTAAATAAGCTTGTTTGATGTTTTTTAATTTAGCTAATTTTTTTTGTTCTAATGCTATTTTATCATCGAGTAATTTAAAGAAATTACCGATTTTGATTTGTTCTGTGATATTAGGTAGATCAACGATTAATTGATTAAAATCTTTTAAATTATAGTTACTTCTGCCATCTCCAGTAGACATTTTTTGGGCATATGCTTTATGTTTACGTGAATTCAAAAAAACTGATAAAAATTCTGATGTTATAATATTTTGGTTGGGTCTAGTATTAATTGTTGCAAAACCTATCGCATTTTCTTCTTTCTTTGTAATTACAGCTGAGGTTCCTACATCCCCCGTATGAACAGTAACTACATCACCAATATGTAAACGGCGCGAAGCATTTATTTGTGCAAATGTGTCTTTTAAATATATTGGATTATCTGAAAATTCAAACTTATTATCTTTGATATCTGAATTTCTTATTAATAACGTACCTACATTTGTATAATTTTCGGTCATTGTTGTAACCAATCCAATAAATATTTTACCTATTTCTATAATTTCTTTTTGTCTCCAAAGACCAATTGAACCTATAAATCTTCTCTTAGGTCCATCTTCATTTGGAAACATTTCCGTCAGATAGGCAGATTTTAGGGTTTTGGCTTTTTCTAGTTTTTTTTGTTGAGTGCTAATAAGGTTATCAAGCTTTTTAAAAAATTCACCTATTTGGGTTTGTTCTTTAGCTGATGGAAGAATAATTTCAGTTAATAAAATATTTTTATTATATAATCTTTTAATCGTACTACCTTCAATTCCTTGCCAATTTACTATTTTGTAGAACTGTTTTAAAAAACTATTAATTAGTCTTTCATCATGATTAAGCCATACTATATTTGAATCCTGAAAATATTCATCCTTACCTTCATATTCTATAGTTTTTCCAATACTTCCAGATGCTGAAATAAGAATATCCCCTATTTTAGGATAGGGATAGATTGTTTTATATTTTTCAAAAATTTCACGAGAAATAAAAGCATCTGGTTCTCCGCCGAAAGTCCCTATCTTGTAAAAAGGAATTTCACCTGAATTTGTTGTCTGTTCCTTAAAAATACGGCGATTCATAGCAACGCTGCCCAATTGGCCTAGTTCGTATTTTTGCCATTCACTAGCACCCTCAAACCCCTTAAACCGCCGCTTAGGAATTAATTTTTTACTTTGACTCATTGCGTTACCACCAGATCTTGCATCATCGCTTGTAACTCGGCTTCGAGTTGTTCGATCTCTTTATCAATCGAAGTTAAGGTATCTTGATAACGTTCGTTTAACATTTGTAGGGTTTTTAATTCGGCTTTAATCGGTTTTTCGATTAATTCGCTCAGTAACGCAATGGTATTACCAAACCATTTTTTATACATTAGTGTGTTAATTTCTTGATCCGTTAAGCTTAAAATCCGCTCTTGTACTGCTTCTTTTAATGCCAATTCTTCCGTTTTAATTTGTTTACTTAATGTGGATTTTTGGCTGATTAATTTATCGACTTTTTTAAGTATTAAATAGGCTTCACTATCTTTGGGTGTATCTTTTAACTCTTGTTTGAGTTTTTTATTATCAAATGAGTCTAATGGTTCGTCGTCATCGTTCTTTTTCAACGATTCATACAGCGCATCGTACTCAGGGCTGTCTTCCACTTTGGCCGCTTCGACCAGATCCGCAAGTTCGCTTTCTAGCGTTTGGATTTGCTGTTTATTGTTGTCGATATTGGTTAGCTCATCGGCATATAATTCACTGGCAATTAATTCGCTTGGAATTAGGCTGCTAATAAAGCCATCTTGCTCAGACCGTTTTTTAGCACCGCTACCTTTGTTGACCATATTCGGTACTCGGTTGCGCCCTGCGGTATAAAAATCAGTGGCGGCAATAATTTCAGCGTCATGGAGTAATGCATTTTGCCAAATTTCGGCAATAATCTGATAGCCGTCATAGATATCAAGATGATTAAAGCTAGCTAGTAGGCTTTTTATGTCGTTTAACATGGCTTCCATTAGTGGGTGAATTTGCTCTGCATCATTAACTGCAATGATTTGTGACCAATAGCGCTCTATATAAGCTTGCGTTTGCTGCGCTAATTGTGCCGATTGCTGTCGTATCCGTTCATCATTTAAGATTTTAGTGCTTAATTCGCTAATCTCTTCTTTTAAGGTGAAATAGTGCGGACGCACAGGCACTAATGCCGACTGCAATAAGTCGGGCGTGGTGGCACGGATAACAGCAAGTTGCTCAATATTGTGCTGTGGTATGCCACCTAATAAATGACCTTCGACGTCGTGAGCAATATCATCATCAATGGCATCAATATAACGGGGGATATTGAGGTTGTATTCGTTAGCGATAATCTCTTGACGAGTGGCTAAATGGCTATAGCCAGTTTGCTCTTGACGTAATACATAAGTATCCACAATTTTGGCGATGTCTTTTTCTTGCAAGACATTTTGCTTACCGACTTTTATAAAGGTATTTGATGCATCAATGATTAATACCGGATCAGTCAGTTGACGATTCTTTTTTAACACTAAAACCACAACGGGGATGCCTGTATTGGTAAACAGGTTGCTTGGCAAGCCGATTACGGTATCAATGTAATTCTTTTCTAATAATCGTTTGCGGATTTCACCTTCAGCTGCACCACGGAATAAGATTCCATGTGGTAACACGATTGCCATAGTGCCACTTTGTCCTAAATGGAATAGTCCATGTAATAAAAAGGCAAAGTCACCTTTTGAATCGGGCGGCAATACGCCTGCTATTTCAAAACGGGGATCGCTCACTTTTAATCCTGCGCGATTCCAGTTTTTGACTGAATAAGGTGGATTCATGACTACCGCATCAAATTGGACGCCCTCACAAGGACGCTCAGGATCTTCAGGCCAATCATGAGCTAAAGTATCGCCATTTCTAATGGTCATTTTATTGGGTTTGACTTCATGCAGTAATAAATTCATCCGCACCAAATTATAAGTAGCGGTATTTTTTTCTTGACCGTAATAGGTCAAACTTTGTTGCGCTTGTTTGGTTAGATGTTTTTTAACTGTTAGCAGTAATGAGCCAGATCCAACCGTCGGGTCATAAATAGAACGAATATTGGGTGTTTTGGCAACAATTTGTGCCATTACTTCACTTACTTGGCGTGGTGTATAGAATTCCCCGGCTTTTTTACCGGCTTCCATAGCAAATTTACCAATCAGATATTCATAAGCATCGCCTAATACATCGCCTTTTTGTAAAGCGACCATATCAAGATCGGCAAATAATAAGATTAAAGCTTTAATATTTTTACTGCGCTCGTGTAAATTACTACCAAGTGCGGTATCGGTTAAATCTAAGGTTGAATTAGAAAACAGATTCTTAAAGTCATCGGCATCTTTGCTATTGGCAATTGAACGTTCAAAGTGATTTAAGCTGTCGATCACTTTTTGCACTTCAAAATTGCCTTTATTTATATCTTCAATCCAAGTTTGATAAAGGTGTTCGGGTAAAACATAATAACCTAGTGTATTTTGCAGTATGCTTTCTAATTGAGGACCACGTTCAGCCATGCTTTTATGATAATTAGCGATAAGCTCGGACTGCGTGATCTCATCTCTGGTTATCATCATTTTAAATGATGATAATGTTTTATCGCTTAAAAATTTATAAAACATTAAACCTAACATATAGTCTTTATAACGACTGGCATCCATCGAACCACGCAGTTCATTGGCACCATCCCATAAGCGACTTTTAATCTCATCAGATGTAATCACAACGTTCAACCTCATTAACTCATTTACTTTGGCATGAAAGTATCATCGGTTTATTTTTGATTTATCCCATAGCCAACACAATTGAGTGGTATTTTAGCGGTAATTAGTTTCAAATCCTAGCTAAATAAGTAAAAACCCATACCATATAGAAATCACTCAAGTTTTTTACAATAATTTGGAAACGATTGTAATGAATATAAAATATAACGCCTTTTCATAAAGAAAAAATGACTTTCACAGATTAGATTAAACGTTTTATAGAGTGATACGGAATTAAAATTGAGATATAGAATTGGAATGGCAACTCATTTTCAAACTTATTCAAGAATAAACACATAAAAATTATAGAAGCATTGATTTATTTAATTTGTATAGATAAAATCATATTCCTAATATATCAAAAATAAATAATAACTTACAATGAAAAAATTAACTTTATTGAGCTACTGTCTTTTCTTGCTACTACCACTAAAAACGCAAGCTGTCGTTGTAAATGATGTTACAGGTATGACACCTGTACAAGCATCTGCGGTTATGCAACCAGAATCGACTCAACAAGTCTCAGAATTAGTTAAAAATACCTCTGGTCCAATTAGTATAGCTGGTGGCAAATACAGCATGGGTGGACAAACAGCAATAAGCAATGGAATTCAAATAGATACACAAAAACTCAACCATGTAATTGATTTCAACCCTGAGAAGAAACTTTTAACCATTGAAACAGGCGCAACTTGGCGTCAAGTACAGGAATTGATTGATCCCTACAATTTATCAGTAAAAATTATGCAAAGCTATGCCAATTTTAGTATTGGTGGTTCGCTTAGTGTAAATGTGCATGGGCGTTATATCGGAGAAGGCCCTATGATTTTATCTGTTGAGAAGTTCAAAATTGTCCTAGCTGATGGCGCTATTGTCGAAGCCAGTCCAAAAGAAAATCAAGATATATTTTATGGTGCTATCGGCGGTTATGGTGGATTAGGCGTAATTACAGAAGTCACTTTGCAACTTGTTGATAATGTTAAAGTAAAACGCATTAGCGATGTTATGCCAATTACCAAGTATTACCCATATTTTATGCAACAGATTCGTTCTGACAAAAGTGCCATATTCCACAATTCGGTAATTTACCCACCAGATTTTGAAAAAGTTCGTGCTGTGACTTTTAAAGAAACACAAGAACCATTAACTATTTTGGACAGATTACGCCCAACCGACCAATATTCGTTTGAGCAGGAACAAAAAATAAAAATTGTCGCCTCATCAAATTTAGGCAAGCATTTACGTAAATTGTATGATGATATAGATTATACAAAACAACCAGTAATGTGGCGTAATTATGAAGCCAGTTATGATGTGTCGAATTTACAGCCAATTAAAAGCAAAAATAAAAGTTTTGCTCTACAGGAGTATTTTATCCCTGTAGAGCGGTTTGAGGATTTTTACCCTGAATTAATTACTATCCTAAAAAAACATCAGGCCAATGTGATTAATATTTCGATTCGTCATGCAAATCCTGATAGCGGTTCATTACTAGCATGGGCTAAAACCGAAGTGTTTGCTTTTGTTATTTATTATCAACAAGATACTGATGAACAAAGCAAAAAGAAAGTAGGAATCTGGACACGAGAATTAATCGATGCAGTATTAGCAAAGGGTGGAAGTTATTATTTACCGTATCAATTACATGCAACTCGTAAACAATTTCAGCGCGCATACCCACAAGCAGATCGCTTTTTTAAACTTAAAGCACTATTAGACCCAGAAAATAAATTTAATAACATGCTATTAGATCGATACCAACCTAAAATAATTCAGTAAACAAAATAAGGCATAATTATCTTGGTTATTATTACTATTGAACAATATTGGACGTACTTTTTTGATACTTTTTATACTCAAACACTATGTTACCTGAAACTTTTTAACAAGAATGTACGCTTATTTGTAGAATGAATTAAGTTAATTTGTCTTCTAATCAATATAAAGGAGGCTTTAAGCCTCCTTAATTCAAAACAAAAATCTTATATTATTGGTTTTCTGATTTTGCCTTCCAACGTTTAAGTAAAAGTGCATTGGTTACAACGCTAACACTACTTAACGCCATAGCGGCACCAGCTATCATTGGATTTAAAAATCCCAATGCCGCTAGCGGAATACCAATTAAATTATAGAAAAATGCCCAAAATAGATTTTGTTTAATTTTATTATAGGTTCGGCGAGAAATATCGATCGCATCAGCAATTAAAAACAGATTACCACGCATTAGAGTAATACTTGCTGCATGCATAGCCACATCGGTGCCTGTGCCCATAGCAATACCAATATCGGCAGCCGCCAAGGCTGGAGCATCATTAATACCATCTCCTACCATTGCCACCGTCTTATTACCAGTTATATCTTCACTTTTTTGTAGTTGATAAATATAGTTTGCTTTATCTTGCGGTAATACTTCAGCAATAACCTTATCTAAGCTTAACTGCTGCCCTACATAATTAGCTGCTTTCTGGTTATCCCCAGTTAACATAACAGTTTTTACATTTAACTGGTGCAATGCTTGAATAGCTTTTTCGGCCTCCTCCTTTATTACATCGGCAAAACCCAAGAGTGCTAATATCACCACATTACCTTCTGATTGCTGTTTCGCTAAAAATGAAATGGTATAACCTTTACTCGATAACTGATTAATTTTATCGTCCATACCAACAAAATAGGCATTTAATGATTTCATCCAACGCAAACTACCTAAATAATATTCGGTATTATCAACGGTTGCCATCACTCCTGAACCAGCTACCGAAGTAATATTTTGAGCATAATGATACTCTTTGGCTTTACTTAAAATAGCTTTAGCAAGTGGATGCTCACTACCTGCTTGTAATGACGCTGCGAGCGATAAAATTTGCTCAGGCGTCTCGCTACCCATAACATCCATTTCAACTAATTCTGGTTTACCAATAGTTAATGTGCCTGTTTTATCAAATGCAACCATATTAATATTATGCAGTGTTTCTAATGCTTCGGCATCTTTAATTAAAATACCATGACGAGCAGCCACTCCTGTACCAACCATAATTGCTGTTGGTGTTGCCAAGCCTAATGCACAAGGGCAAGCAATCACTAACACGGCCACCGCATGGAGTAATGCTTGTTGCCAATCATGCGATATCACGCCCCAAGCCAATAACGTAACAAGTGCAATCAATAAAATCACTGGCACAAAAATAGCGCTGATGCGATCAACGACTCGTTGGATTGGTGCTTTTTTAGCCTGAGCAGATTCAACCATTTCAATGATTTTAGATAAAGTAGAATCCGCTTGAATCGCTGTAGTTTTAACGATAAGTAACCCTTCGCCATTAATTGTACCGCCAGTAACAACATCATTAACGGCTTTATTTACAGGAAAACTCTCACCTGTTAGCATTGATTCATCACTACTAGATGCACCTTCAATCACAATGCCATCAACTGGAATGCGCTCCCCTGGCTTAATAATAACAATATCATCCACTTTAACTTGGTTAATGGGTAAACTGATTTCTTGATTATCACGCCTTACTAAAGCAACATCAGGGCGTAACGCAGACAGAGCCTCAATTGCTTGTGTGGTTTGATGTTTAGCTCTTGATTCTAACCACTTACCAAGCAAAATTAAGGTAATAATAATAACTGATGATTCAAAATAAAGGTGCTCATCATTGCCCATGATAAGCTGATAAACTGATAACCCATATGCCGCACTAGTACCAATGGCCACTAATAAATCCATATTACCCGACAACGCTTTAGCCGCATTAAAACCGCTTCGATAAAATTTAGCACCAAGTCCAAATTGCACAATAGATGCAATAACCAGTTGTAACCAAGCTGGCATCATCAAATGAAACCCAAAAGGTTCTAATAACATAGGTAACACAAAAGGAATGGCTAAAATAACAGAAATCACAATCGGCCAAATAGGTGCTTGTTTTTTAACTTTCTTTGTACCTGATTGTTGATCTGAAATTTTAATAGCACGATAGCCCGCTTTATCAACCGCAGACATTAATGCTTCAAGTTTAACATGAGTATCTGCATTAATAGTTGCTTTCTCAGTAGCCAGATTAACACTGACATCAGTCACACCATCAACTTTTTTAATTGCTTTTTCTACACGACTAACACAAGAGGCACAACTCATTCCTTCAATATTAAGATGATATTGTATTGTCTTCATAAAATGCAGCCTTAATTTTTATACGATTATTGATTAGTATATACTCAAAATTGATAACAATGCAGAAAAATACTAGACAGATCGCAAGAATTTAACTTGCGATCAAAATAAGAGGAAATAAAAAAGATAACGTTAGTTACGTAATTTTTCGGGCCACTCGTTTTGAGTAGAAACTAATAAATCCTTAACAATTCTAGGATTACCCGCAACAACATTGCCCGAAACCATATAATTATTGCCACCTGCAAAATCGGTAATAACACCACCTGCTTCACGCAAAATCAACTCACCGCCAGCAATATCCCATGGTTTTAAGCCAATTTCAAAAAAGCCATCTAAACGACCTGCAGCAACATAGGCAAGGTCTAAAGCGGCAGAACCAGTACGACGAAAATCGCCACATCTAACAAATAATTTTTGTAATACGCCAAAATAACTATCGCTATATTGTTTAGCTTTAAACGGAAAAGCCATTGCTAGCACGCTACCGTCTAAATCTTTCGCATTACTCACTCGAATACGATAACCATTAAGTTGGGCGCCTTTACCACGAGCAGCCGTAAACAGCTCATTACTCATTGGATTATAAACAACAGCAATTTCGGTTTTACCTTTAACACGAGCTGCAATAGACACTGCAAAATGAGGGATATTTTTAATAAAATTGGTCGTACCATCAATTGGGTCAATTATCCACTGAGTATCGGCATCATTACCTTTAGCTAAGCCGCTTTCTTCGGCAATGATAGTATGGTCAGGATAAGCTTTTTTGATTGTTTCAATAATCAAAGCTTCAGCCGCACGATCGGCATTAGTGGCAAAATCATTAGCGCCTTTGGTTTCGATTTCGATTGAACTAGGGTTTTCATAAGCCTTGATGGCTACATTACCTGCTTTACGAGCAGCACGAATAGCAATATTCAGCATCGGATGCATAAATTTATTCCAATTGATGATGTTAAAGAACGAATTATATTAGTATGCCATTTGTCATACTAAAAACTGCTATATAGTATAAAGGTTTTGTGGCTTTATTGCCAGTGTGTGTGGAGTGTTTTTCGGTAAAAAAACAGTTAAGAAAACTTTAATAAAATCATCATCTTTTCTGACTGATTTTTAGTGAAAAATAATTTCTTTTTGTTTTGGTGAATAAAATAGATTGGTGCGGTGGTTTCAGCGTCGGTGGCGGTAGGGGCGGCGTAGTTTTGTGGCTTTGCCACAACTGCGCAACCCTAAGGGGTTTGCCCCAAACTTATACTGGGGCTTTATTCTTTTTTATATTGTTCTTTCAGACACCATAACCACCTTCCGCGCCATAAGGATTAATTAACCACCACTTAAGCAAAGACCATAGTTACCGCCGAAGTTATCAATGCGCCCATAGACGTAGCCTTTGCTCGAGCTAACAGCGAGCATCATATTATCACCTGATCGGCTGCCACCTAACCAGTAGCTGTCGCCGATGAAACCCGCATCAGCGTAGCTGCTCATGCTGCCCCACTCCGTGAAAAATCCAGCGCCTATTTGACGTTGGTATTCCCCATGTCCTGACGATGGCTTGGCGCCATCGTTCATTATGATATAATCTCTACCCACTTTTATTTTTATACATGGGAAAAAATGATCTCCTCTTACACCACAATTCGTATTGGTTAAATCACTTACCCCCGGCATGCGATAACCCAAACCTCTACACCATGCGGACTGATCATTATAATATTTAGTTACAACCCGATTGACGAACCACTTCCTCAACACAAATCCATATTTTACTAACTCATAACCATCTTTATCTCTACCCACTAACTCAAACGTCTGCGGTAACCTTGGTACAGTAATTCGGCTAGGTTTAAACCTTTGATTTCTTGCCTCTGGACCTGTTAGCTTAACACGTACTACAACTTGTCCCCTATCTTCATAAGGAATCCAGTAATCATTGGGTACAACATTTATCACGCTTGCAGTAATTCCCTCATGACTGACAGGTGCCCATGTCAATTCTCTTACATCTATTCCTGTAATGAGTAAATCAAAATATAAATTATCCGCACCTGTAGTTGGAAAATTGAGGTTATATGATCCAGGATTGGTTGATTGAACTAAGAAGCCCTTCTTAGGATTCCATATGTTAGCAGGGCCTGCGTGTTTGCCGTCACCCATTTGTAGATTCGGTCTTGCATACTTGATAACTGGCATAACTGGCATAACTGGCTCCGCTGGTAATGGTTCGGATAGTAATATTATTGCATCACTACAATTACCCGCTCGATACTTTTTGCCATTCGCCTGTACATTCCATGACGATGACAATAATAACAGTGCTGATACTAGCAAAGCTGTTTTAGGTGATTTGAGCGATAATTTCGATAATTCGTTGAGAAATAATTTGGAAGATATAAACAAGTTTCGTGTAAAAACTCGTCGAATAAGATTATTTGATAAACTTAAGACATAGGTTTGCCAGTGCTTGTGCCTTGTGCCTTGTGCCTAAAATGATAATGCATTATGGTTCACCTGTCAAGTAATTATTTGTTTTATTTATATTTTTATAATTATTTGCTTATTTAATAAGCTTGTTTCCCTATAGCGTTGAAAGTATAACCATTAAAAAAATGGTTGGCTAGCTTTTTGTTAATTTATTGTAAATAATTGTTCGTGGTGAGGTAAAATAAGATTAGTTGGTCGGTTTTGACTGGTGAAATAAGCGCCTTTTGAAGGTATAAAATCGTTCAGGTAGAGTACTGATTTTATTTGATTTTTTATTAAAGAAGGATTTTTAGGAGATTCTGAAAAAAATCCCCCTAAATCGAGCTTGGTCACTGTCGATATTTTATTTCACCAAAAATATAAAATAACGAGTCTACTACTTAAAATGACATATTTGCTTATTAATATTAAAACTTAATCATTAACCTTTACAAAAACATAATTAATACTTTCTATATTTTTGTATATCACTATTTTAGATCCTAACAATAGCGAATAGACAACATCCATGACTTAATAGCATTTTTTTGCTATAGTAAACACCATTTTATTTAATCTATAAGAGTTATAAGCTATGGAATCTATACCTAATTGCCCTGTTTGCCAATCTGAACACACTTATCATGATGGCAGCTTTTGTGTTTGCCCTGAATGCGCCCACGAATGGGATCCAAACGAAGCTGTGTCTTCTGATGTTGGATTACAGGTAAAAGATAGCAATGGTAATTTACTTGCTGATGGCGACGATATTATTTTGATTAAGGATCTAAAATTGAAAGGATCTTCAACAGTGCTGAAAAAAGGTGCTAAAGCCAAAGGCATTCGTTTAGTCGAAGGTGATCACGAAATCGATTGTAAAATTGACGGTATGAAAATAATGCTTAAAGCCTGTTTTGTAAAAAAAGCTTAGTTAATTATTTTATTAATGCTGATTTTATCAGCATTAATCTGTTTAGTTTTAATTAATATAATCTATCATACAATAAAAATGCTTAGTTAGATCATTATTTTTATTTAAGCATTCATTATCTTTTTTATAGAAATCTATTTTAAATCAATATCATAGAATAGTAACCTCACTCAATATCTACAAAAAGCAAGTCAAGTTGAATAGGTAAATTAAATACGACTGTGTGATCAATTTATATCATTGAGTTAAATACCATAAGATACTAGAAATTCGCTCAAACATTTGTTCAAAAATAAATTCAGTAAATGCGGGTAGTGTTGTAATTAAATAAGTTAGCATGATTAACCCTAAGAATAGGGTCGCTGGATAACCAACCACAAATATAGATAGCTGTGGCGTCATTCTGTTAAGTAGTCCTAATGATATGTTGATGATTAATAGCAATGTCATTAAAGGAAGTGCTAACATGATTGCGTTGATAAATAATAGTTTGCTGACTTCAATTAATGCTAAGTATCCATTCGCTTGTAATGGCATTACTGCAATCGGAATAATATCAAAACTATTTGATATGCCGTATAACAACCATAAATGGCCATCAAGACTGAGAAATATTAATAAAGCAATGATGTTAATTAAGCGCGATAATACTGATGTTGATGGACCGCCAATAGGGTCAAAAAAGGTCGCCATTCCTAGCCCCATTTGCATCCCAATTAATTCTCCTGAAAATCGCACTGTCATAAATGCCAACTGCATGGTAAAACCAATAAGTATTCCAATCATTATTTGTTGTGCAATAATCCATATTCCTATAAATGAGTATATTTTTATATTGTCATCAATATGTGGATGTGGCAGTACAATCGTAGTGAGTAGCGCTAGGCCAATTTTAACTCGATTAGGCGTTTCCTTTTCGCCAAAAATGGGCGCTACCATGATCAACGCTAAGATACGAACAAAAGGGAAAAAATAGTCCCTAATCCAAGAAAAGAAATCGATATTAAATAAATTGTTGATATCAAATTCCATTACATTTAACGGGTTAAGTTAGGAATATCTGTAATAACGGTTTGGATATAGTCGATCATGGTTGATAGCATTGATGGACCCAATATTATTAAAACCACAATGACCACTATGATCTTGGGAATAAATGATAATGTCATTTCGTTAATTTGCGTCGCAGCTTGTAATAAGCTAATGATTAACCCTGTTACTAATGCGGCTAATAATAACGGTCCAGCTAATGATGCCGCAACTTTTATCGCTTGTATGGCTAACGTGCTGATATATTCAGATGACATAGTGCGACTCAACTAAAAAAGCTTTGTGCTAATGATCCAAGTAATAAATGCCAACCATCAGCCAAGACAAATAACATTAATTTGAATGGTAATGATACTGTCGCTGGTGGCACCATCATCATTCCTAATGCCATAAGCGTGCTTGCTACCACTAGATCAATTACTAAGAATGGAATAAAAATTGTAAAACCAATTTGAAACGCTGTTTTTAATTCACTCACCACAAAAGCAGGAACTAATACTTTTAGGGGAACGTCTTCACGTGTTTGAATGTCGTTTTGATGAGACATGTTAACAAATAACGCTAGGTCATTTTCTCGCGTGTGGGTAAGCATAAATTCTTGTAATGGTTTAGTTGCTTTTGTTAATCCTTCTTGCATGGTGATTTGATTTTGTGAATATGGCACATACGCTTCTTGATAAATTTTATCAATGACTGGCGACATAATAAAAAATGTCATAAAAAGCGAAATTCCCAAAATAACTTGATTCGGCGGTGCTGATTGCGTACCTAGGGCATTACGTAACAGACCTAACACAATGATAATTCTTGTAAAACTGGTCATCAATAATAATATTGCTGGTATAAAAGTGAGCAATGTTAAAAAGACTAATGTTTCAACTGGTAACGACCAATTTTGCCCACCTGTTAGGGACTGATTTATGTTAGTTAAAGCTGAAGTTTCAGCATGGCTAGATAAGCTAAATAGCAATAAACTTAGCAAAATAGTTAAATTTAATCGCACTTGTTGTTACTCCTTTTTCACTTTTAAAGCGGATTGTAATATCTGTTGAAATGAGTTAATTTTCGTAAGATTTTTATCTGCTCCATTTTGCGAAAGTAACACTTTGGTTCTTTCTTCATTGATGGTATGTAACAATGTCATTTGTTGAGGAGTAACACCTACCACTAATAATTGGTTATCAACGTGAATAACCATAATACGTTCTTTAGGATTAATGTTATATGTGGCTTTGACGGCAATCCATTGTTCGGTCGTTTTTTTCCAACCCATTCGTTTTGCGAGCCATCCTAGCAATAAAATAAAACCGATGATCACAATAAGCGTTAATCCCATTGACGATCCAATTTCGGTATAAATATTTAAATCAGAAGACGATGGCGATAAGGTATTAGTATTGGTTGCACCAACCGTAGGTTGAATCAAATTAGGTTGCTTTATTGTCATTAACGGCTTAATCTTCTTACACGCTCTGATGGAGTAATAATATCGGTGATACGTACACCATAGTTATCGCCAACTACCACAATTTCGCCTTGAGCTATTAAATAACCGTTAATTAATATATCTAATGGTTCTCCTGCAAGCCCATCCAATGCAATTACCGAACCTTGGGTTAGATTTAATAGATCTTTAATAGCTATTTTTGTTCGACCAAGTTCAACGCTTAAATAAACAGGTATATCTAATATAAGATTAATATCTTGCTTTTTATCTTCTGTTTGTTGCGGAGATAATGTTTCAAAAATAGCCTCTTTAGTGATAAGTTCATCATTCATTACTTTTTCTTCTTGGTCTTCGTCGTTATTTGGTATAATGTCAGTCATTGAACACTCCCTCATTCAGTTGTTCTATCACAGGATTAATGACCTGTTCTACTTGAATTGCATACTGTTTATTTACTTTACCGTAATGGCCTTTTAATACTGGTACACCGCCAACTGTTACATCTATATTTGTTGGTTTTTCAATTGTTAAAATATCATCAACTTTTAACGCCAACAGTTTTTCAACAGTTGTATGAATATGGGTAAAATTGGCAACTAATTCGACAGATGATTGTTTAATTCCAGTGGTTAATGAACTCATCCAGATATTATCATCTTGATAAGTCTGTTCTTCGATAGGCGGCTTTATTAGCAACTCTTTGATTGGTTCAACCATAGAATAAGGGATACAAATGCAAAATGTTGCTTTGCTATGACCCACTTCGACTTTGAAGTTTGTTGTTAGCACGACATCATCAGGTGAACTGGTAATGTTGGTAAATTTGCTTTGCATTTCAGAGCGAATATATTCGGTTTCAATTGGGTATACATCAGCCCATGCATTTTGATAAATAACTAATGCTAATTCTAATACTCGTTTTATGATTTGCTGTTCGGTGTGGGTAAATTCTCGTCCTTGTGTTTTTATTTTAGTTGTATGCCCGTCTCCTCCAAATAATGAATCAACGATAATAAAGACTAATTCAGGTGAAAATGAAAATAAGCTTGAACCTCTTAATGGGTTAAGATGAACTAAATTTAAATGGTTTTCCAATGAAATATCAGAAAATTCCTCAAATGTTTGTGGTTCAATAGGCGATGCAACTACATCAGCATTGCGACGCAATCTATTAAATAGCCCAATTCTAAACTGACGAGCAAAACGTTCATTAATGATTTCTAATGCGGTTAATCGTTCAGGAATAAAGCGATGTTTTACCGATAAATCATAAGGTTTAACATTAACCTTTTTACCAGAAGGTAACGAAAAAGAAGAAGCATCAATACTGCTATCGTCAACATCGTTAACAAAACTATCAGATAGTTGTACAGCATCACTATTTTCATTTAAATCCGTTATGGGCTCTATCTTATTGGGCATAGCAATCACCGTATAATAAAATCAGTAAATAGAACTTCATCAACTTTTACCCAATGTTTTGCATCATATTGTCTTGATAAGGTATTTTTTATCTGTTCTTGTAAATCAACTTTTCCCGATTCTTGCTTTAGTTTGTTGACATACTGTTTTGAAGTTAAAAGTAGCACGTCACTTCTTACTTCTGGTAAATAATCTAATAACACCGTTCTTTGATCTTCATCAGCGATACGCAAAACTATTCCAATATAAATGATTTTATTAATTTCAATATTATCTTCTGAGACAGGTAATGAAATAGTAAACGGTTTTAATGTTAAAAATACCGGTGACGTAACTTCGGGGTCTTCTTGTGCTTTAGTTGTACTTTGTGAGTGATTTTGAAACCACAAATAGGCCGCAACACTTATCGCTAACAACGTAATAAGAATAAGAATCAGATTTAAAACACTTACTTTTTTTTTCGTGGTAGGCATATTTATTCTTGTCTCTATAAATTTAAAAAGATTTATAACCCATTAATTAGGTATAGTTACAAGAATAATAAATCATATTTTTTAAATTGATTTGAAGAATAGGCAACAAAACATTACCTATTTAAACGTTTCAATTGATTTAAAACATAAAATTGCTCAAAAAATAATAATCTTATTAGTTAAGCAAATATACTAAGTCTAGATTTAATTGATCGACTTTCAACTAGAGATTGCTCAATACTATCGTCTATTACATCAAGTGATACGACTTTCTGGGTTTGATTGCTTTTTGTTTGTTGCGGTGTATCAGATTGTTTTGAATCATTCATCATTGAAAAATCACCGATATTTGTTTGCTCTAGTGTAATACCTTGATCTTCTAATGATGTTCTTAAAAAAGGTAAAGCCGATTCTAACATACCTTTAACAGCACTATGTGCAGCCATCATATGAAGATTCATTTTATCATCATTCATTGCAAGCTTAATGTACATTGAGCCTAACTCTTGTGGATGTAATTTTATTTCGGCAGTTTGAATACCTTGACGATTAAGCATAATAATTTGTTCAGTTAATGAAGTTTGCCACTGCATAATATTTTGTGTAGGTAAATTTATTGTCGCTGATCTTGCGCTAATACTAGTTTGTGATAATAGCTGGTTTTGTCCATTGGTATTGGCTAACAAAAATGGCTCTTGATTAGTAGCCATTTGTCCTTCATCATCGTAATTATTTATTAATTGGACTTGATTTATCACTACTTTCTGCATAAATTCACTAGCTTTATGCGATTCATTTTTTGAGTTAGCAAAATTATTAATATTATCTTTAATATTTGTCGTTCCTTTATCCACAGGTTTAGTTTTTATTTCTGTTTGTGATGTTACTTTATTAATTAAATCTTCACTGTCATAAATAGAAGTAAGTAAATGCGTTGCTTGCTCATCGATTACCACTTCTGATGATGATCCATCGAATAAATTAACATTTAATGTTTCAGTATTTTGATCTATTTTTATATCACTATCTTGTGCTATTGGTGTTTGTATATTAAAGGGATAAATTTCCGTAATTAATATTTCAACATTATGATCATTATCTTCTTGCGCATCATCGATACCTTTTAATTTGGCATTAACTGTTTTTTTATTATGTTCGGTTTGATTTTCACTTTGTTGTAATAATTGTTGAAAGCAATCATTACCATTATTCGTTAAATTGGTTTCAACAAGATCTGATTGATGAGAAACAGTAGGGTTCAATCCATTGATAAGATTAACATTCATTTAATACTCTCCTTGCTAATTGTAACTGCGCAAATTCATCTGTCAGTTTTTGCTGTAACCGATTTTGTCGTTGCAAATATTGGTTATACTGCTTATTTAATAGTGTGGTATATGTGTTTAAGCTTTTTTGTGATTGATTAAGCTGATTTGTAATTTGCTTTTGTTTAATATCTAACGATAACAATAGTTTTTTTTGTTGCTCAATACCTTGTTCAATTGAAGCAATAAACGATTTAAAATTGTTTAACTCGCTACCTTTAATACCTTCAAATAAGGCATTATTTAATTTTTGTTGATATTCAACATAATAATTATTTAAAACATTTAGCTGTGATTGTGCATTTTGATGATTTTCATTTGCTTTTTTTAGTTTTATCAAGTTATCGTCTACCGACTTTTGCGCCAATTTTTTTAATGTTGAAAATGCAAGTTGCGAAGGATTTTTATTCATTATGATATTTCCCTAACGAGCTAATTGTGGCTCAACAATGGCCGCTAATTGTTGATAAGCGTCTTGATAACAGCAATGTTCATTAATACCTTGTTGTAAAAATTTTTGCATAGCAGGATATAGCGTTATTGCTCTGTCTAATAATGGATCTGTGCCAGATACATAAGCACCAACATTAATCAAATCACGGTTTCGTTGAAAACTTGAAAATAATTGTTTAAATAATCTAGATTTTTTTTCATCTTCAGGAGCAGTAAGATCTGTCATTACGCGACTGATTGAAGCCTCAATATCAATAGCTGGATAATGTCCTGATTCAGCAAGAGATCGAGATAAAACAATGTGTCCATCTAAAATTGCTCGAGCCGAATCTGCAATCGGATCTTGTTGATCATCACCTTCGGTTAATACCGTATAAAATGCAGTAATTGAGCCTTTCCCTTCTTCATCATTGCCAGCTCTTTCAACTAATGCGGGTAACTTTGCAAAGACTGATGGAGGATAACCTTTAGTTGCTGGGGGTTCACCAATTGCTAAAGCAATTTCTCGTTGTGCCATAGCATAACGAGTTAAAGAGTCCATAATCAATAAAACGTTAAAGCCTTTATCACGAAAGTTTTCAGCAATTTTTGTTGCATATGCCGCTCCTTGTAAGCGTAATAATGGCGAAACATCCGCTGGTGCTGCTATAACAACCGCTCGAGCCAATCCTTCTTCGCCTAAAATATTTTCGATAAAGTCTTTAACTTCTCGACCTCGTTCACCAATCAAACCGACAACAATAATATCCGCTTGCGTATAACGAGCCATCATGCCTAGTAAGACACTTTTACCAACCCCTGATCCAGCAAATAAGCCCATTCGTTGCCCTTTGCCAACGGTTAGCAAGGCATTTATAGCTCTGACACCAACATCAAGAACCTGATGAACAGGAGTCCGTTGTAGTGGATTAAGGGATTTATTGGCTAATCCAGCATACTCAATATGCTCAGGTAATGGTTTGTCATCTAAGGGGTTTCCCATAGCATCAACCACTCGACCTAATAATCCCATTCCCATAGGTAATACTTTATGGTTAAAATGTGTTAGATCATATTGCTTAGTATAGACTCGAGCCCCTAATAAAATACCGTCAGTTGATTCAAATGGCATTAAATAAAGTGTTTTATCACTAAATCCAACTACCTCACACTCAACAGGCTCAATTCGACCGTCGGTTTGTCGTTCAACCAAGCAGTTAGACCCCAAAGGTAACTTTAGTCCAATAGCTTCTAGCACAAGTCCCGATGCTTTAATCAATCTTCCATATTGGCGGATTAGTGATAGTGATTCAAGTTGTTGTGTAGCTTGGTCAATTTTATTTAGCCATTGTGCAGAATATCTCACGTTAATGATTGTCCTCTTTTAAGCTATCAGACATTATTTGCCAGTGTTGATCGATATTTGCATCAATTTCATTAGTTTCGGTAAATATCTTGCATCCACCCTGTTCTACGTTAGAATCGGCAATAAGTTGCCAATGATGTTGACTGATTTCATCATTCAGCATGGGTTCTAACCACAGTAAATCAGCTGGATTAAGATGCAATGCAATAGGTTCAGACAAGACTGAACACTGTTCAACTAATGTTTTTATGGTATATATAAGCTGTTTTTGCTTAGCTTTTGGTATCGTGCCTACTGTTTTTTGCGCAGCAATCAATGCTAAATCAAGCAGTTTAGGAACAATTAATTCATCGATCTCGTTAATCGAATTTTGAAAATTAGCTATTAAATTAGCTATAGCTTGAACGGCATTTAATTTTTCTTCATTAAGTTGTTGTTCAATGAACTGGCGCCCTTCTTGCTCGCCAATTTGATATCCTTCATCATAACCAGTTTGCTTACCTGCATTGAAACCTTCTTGTTGACCTAAATTAAAACCGTCCTGATAAGCCTGTTTTTTTACCTCTTCTTTTAATTGCTCTAACTGTTGTGCCTGATTTAACTCTGGTTCAATTACAACATTATCTATCTCGGTAGCAGTTAGTTCTGTTTCAGGATCATCAGTTCCAACGTTTATAGCAACTTCATTTTTACTTAATTTCGGTAATTCGGGTAAAGAGAAATCTTGAAAACTTAATGGTTCCCAATTTAATCTATCTGGCCGATTACACATATTCATCATCACCGCTACTTAGGATCACTTCACCACTTTCTGCTAATCGACGAGCAATAGCCAGTATTTTTTTCTGTTCAGTTTCAACTTGAGATAAACGTACAGGAGGTCTATTTTCTAAATCTTCACGTAAGATAGATGCCGCTCGCTGTGACATGTTACTCAATAGTTTTTCTCGTAATTCAACCGATGCACCTTTCAATGCAATTATTAATATTTCATTATCGACTTCTTTAAGTAAGCGTTGAATACTTCTATCATCCACTTCAACAAGATTTTCAAATAAGAACATTTCATCAATAATTTTTTGGGTTAACTCGCCATCATAATCACGCAATGCATTAATAACTTGCTCTTCTTGCTGCGTTTTCATTAAGTTAATAATTTCTGCCGCAGTACGTATACCACCAAGATTATTAAGTTTGATATTTTGACCATGTAGTAAAGTCGATAATGAAGTTGAGAGTAATTGAAGTGCAGAAGGCTCTACTCCTCCAAAAGTTGCAATACGTAACATGACATCGTTTCGTAATTCATCATCAAATAGATTTAGAATTTCTGCCGCTAAATCACGATTTAGATGAACTAAAATAGTTGCAATAATTTGTGGATGTTCTTTTTTGACCAAATCAACTGCTCTTGTAGCATCGACATAGTTAAGCATTTCAAGACCATCGGTTGCTTCTTCTTTTCCTGTATCTAATAATTCATCCAGTAAACGTTCGGCTTTTTCACTACCAAGAGATCGACCCAATATTGTACGTAAGTAACCATCTGGATCGGTATTTAAAACAGCGCATTCTTCAAGAGCAACTTGGCACTCGTTAAGTATACCTTTCAACTGTTCTTGAGAAAATTGAGGTAATGACATCATCGCACTACTAATTTGTTGCACTTCTTTATGGTTAAGATGTTGCATAACTTGTGCCGCTAACCCTTCACCTAACACCATTAAAATCACAGCTACTTTTTGAGATTCACTTAATATCATTGCTCAGTGTCCTCCTTATTTATCCAATTACGAATAATTAGTGCCATTACACGCGGTTCTTTTTCAACAATTTTCCGTATATGCTGTTGTTGTTGCGTATTATCTTCAAATATTTTTTGCTGTTGTTTACTGTGAGCTTTATAATCTAATGTATCGTCTACGGTAGATTGAGAAACTAATGATTCTCCATTATCAATAAGGAATTTACGTTGTAATTTTATCCATACCGAACGTAAAACCTTACGCCACGCAAACCATAAAATAATAATATAAATTAGATATTTAATTACTGTTTTAGCAGAATCATAAAATTCAGAAGTTTTCCAAAATGCCATATTATCGTTGTCATCAAGTGTTTGATCGGTAAATTTCAAATTTGCAACAGTCAAGCTATCACCACGTAAATCAGAAAAACCCATTGCCTGACGGGCTAATGCTTCAATATTTTTCAGTTCATCACTATCTAGCTTTACCCATTGCTCAGTTATGGAAGATGACTTGTTTTTGTCATTGTCATTATCACTGTCAACATCCTCAGATTTAACATTATCTGGCTCGGTTGTAACAAATTTATAATTCACCAAAACAGCAACCGATAAACGTTTAATACGACCTTCAGGTATTTGACTGTGTATAACCTTTCTATTTACTTCAAAATTAACGGTATTATTTGATTGCAAGCTGTAATTTCCTTGCTTATCGTGTTTTTCAGTCGATTCTTGTTCATCGATTGGCGCGCTAGATGCAGGTACAGGTTGATTAGACAAAGCTCCTGGCACACCACCTACACCATAGCCTTTAGCTGATTGACGATTTTCTACTTGTTGCTTACTGCGAATAGTTTGATTAGCAATATCACTATTAGGATCATAAGTTTCTGATGTTGATTCTTGTCGACTGAAATCAATATCAGCATTCACTTGTACCTTGACATTATTTTTACCCAAAATTGGCGTGATAATTTTTTCTACTCGTTCACGAATATTATTTTCAATTCGCTCACCAAATTCGAGTTGAGCAACATTTGTGTTTCTATCACGATAACCTTCACCAGTTAACAGGTGACCATGCTGATCGATAATGGTCACTTTATCTGCTTGTAATTCTGGCACACTACTGGAAATTAAATGGATAATGGCATCGATTTGACCTTGTGATAACGATCGCCCAGGAAATAACGTTAACGCCACCGATGCAGAAGGAGATTTCCTTTCCCTGACAAATAAAGAAGGTTTAGGCATCGCTAAATGCACTCTAGCATCATCAATACTACTGATGATGGATATTGTTCGGGATAATTCGCCTTCTAAAGCTCGTTGATAATTTATTTGTTCATTGAATTGGCTCATACCAAAACTTTCTTTGTCGAGCAATTCAAAACCTACCGCCCCACCTTTTGGTAAACCCTGCTGAGCAATACGTAATCGGGTATCGTAAACTTTATCTTGTGGAATTAAGATTGTGGAACCAGAAGACGAAAATTGATAAGGAATATTCATCTTATCAAGTTGGCTAATAATTTCACCACCATCTTTATCATTTAAATTACTGAATAAAACTGCATAAGACTCATCTTTAGCCCATAAATAAATAAAACTAATAATGGCTATTATAATTACAGCTGCAATTAACAATGCCATTTTGGTGTTTTGTTTTAGTTGATTTATAAAAGGCAACTTATTTAATATTGATTCACCTTTATTATTGACTGTTTGACTAGCCATTGGCACCCTGACTCTAAACTATTTAGATTAACTCTGTTCGTTATTATCCATGTATTTAAAAAATTCAATGGCAAGAAAAGCGTGCACTTTTTCCCTTACTTAGACCCTTTGTTTTTTAGTTTTTATGATAAATTTAGCGACACATTAACAAAAAACAGAAAAATAAACACAATAAATGAATACAATCAACATATTAGATTCATTTAAACTTGATGATTTAAATGAATCAACGTCAATTTCCTCAAAAACGAATTTTGCAGATAAAAACTTTGTTTCAGAATTAAAAACCGCTTTAGATAACATCAGTCAACTACAAATACAAACAAATAATGAAGCTAAAGCTTTTGAAATGGGAGATGCAAATATTTCATTGAATGAGGTCATGGTTAATATGCAAAAATCATCGGTTTCATTGCAGTTTGGTATTCAAGTACGCAATAAACTGGTTGCTGCTTATCAAGAAATTATGAATATGAATGTTTAATTCATAGCCTCTATTAGATAATAAATAAAAAGAGATATTTTTTGTGCGGTTGTTTTATGTATGATTATTTATTCTGGCATAAAATAATATATTTAATCAACACAGTAACAGATTTTCATGGCCTTATTATGAAAAATAAGGCCCGAACCAAACGCTTCTAAAATTTATACTAAACTCGCAATTTTTTGGTAGTTTCCTACTTTGTTATGATAATCAACATGTTTACCTATTAAACCTCTAAGCTGAGAATGACGAGTAATCATTAATTGGGTTAACTGCTGTTGATAGCTAAGTATATTTTTGATATACATTAGAATCATGTCTTGATGTTGCAATGGCATGTTTTCAATTTTCGAAAAATCATCAACCAACATAATACCTTTCGATAATTGAAGGTATTTCGCCTGCCAACTCAACAATAAATCCCAGTTTTCATTCTGTGCATTAATTAACATTTGTTCAACAACATAGTTGAATTGTTCGTATTGTTCTAATAAATTATTTCCTTGCATAATCATCCTTTTTTACTTAGCAATCTCACGCCACGACTCAGCAATATTGTTAAGTAAATCGAAACAAGTCTGTAATTTTTCTTGATCATTATGCAAATTAGCCAATAACAATTGTTGGCTAATATAGTGATATAAACGATCTAAATTTTCAGCAATTTCACCGCCTTTTTCTAAATCTAGACAGCTTTTAAGACCATTATCAACAATATTAATCGCTTTAGAAATTGCGTTACCTTTACCAACAATATTACCTTTTTGAATATATAAGCTAGCCAATTTAATTGCATTAAGTGCTCCATCAAATAATAAAACAATCAATTGATGGGGGGATGCTTGGCTAATACGCGTTTCTAAATTCACTTGCTCGTAAGCATGAGAGCCCATTTTATACATTACTATTCTCTATTTTTTTAAATTTGCCATCATATCAAATTGAGTTGTTAAATAATTACTCATGCTATCTAACTCGTTAATTAAAATATCTAATTTGGTAAATTGCACCCGATAACGCTCAATAGTTTGTTCAATAGAATTGCTCACTTGTTCATGGCGTTTATCTAATGACTTTAATGTTGCATTCAAACCATTAGTTGCTGAATCAATCATACCATCACTATCAATAAACCCACTGACTTTAGCAAAAACTTCATTTGCAATTCCTGTGTTTTTACCGTCACCAGTAAACAGTGTTGCGACTGCATCACTGTTTTCACTTAATGCTTTTTTTAAAGCATTTTCATTAATAGTTAACGTACCATTCTTGTCCATATTAATACCTATTTGGGCTAATACCGAAAACTCGCCGGATTGTCCTTTAGAAAATATCGAACGAATGCTTTGATCTATATTACGCAATGTTGCATCCCCAACAAGCGGACCATTACTGCTATTTAATTCCTTGGAATTTTTTTCTTCAGTGGTGAACTGGGTTAATGTTGATATTGTGGATTGTAACTGATTAAATGCCTCTACCCATTCTTTAATTGCTTCTTCGGCTTTTTCATCATCTGCGGTTATTACCAAATTTTGACTTGTTGTTGTAGTTGCTTTTAATGTAATATCAACACCGGCAACGACCTCTTTGACAGTATTAGAACTACTTGTTATGGCAATACCATTAAACGAAAATTTAGCATCTTGCGCTTTTGAAACTTCAGTCATATGGCTATTGTTTGGTTGATTAATATCAAACCCAATAATATCGTTTAACTTCTCATCATCAGATGAGATAGAAGTAATGCTTTGTTGCTCACCTGTTTCTTTCGATGTGATAACTAATTGATAACCATCTGATCCAGAACGAATAATGGCAGCATTTATTGTTGAAGAGCTGGTTGTTCCATCTTCATTAGTAACTTTGGCATTATTAATGGCATTTGCTATTGATTCTAAAGATACCTCATCCTGAGATAAGGTTATATCAAGTTTTTGACCATTCGTTTGTTCAATAATAATAGTTCGCGTTTGGTTATCATTACCTAACTTAGCATTTTTATCATTGATCGTCGATGTAGCAATACCATGAGATGTCGCTAATTGATCAACTGTAACTGTATAATTACCTAATGCTGCTTTACTATTTGCTTTTACCGAAAAATAATTGTCATTTCCTGTTGCTATTCGGCTTTGAAAAAGCTCTTTTTTTTGAAGTTTTTCCGTTGCAGTATTAAATGTTGTTAATGCACTTTTTAATTTACCAAAACCACTAATTTTCGCATTAATTGCTTTTTGTTGAGTTGTAATTGGGGTTAAACGTGTTTTTTCGGCCACTTCTAGTTGATCTAAAATACCATTAAGATCGATTCCAGAACCAATACCTAGTGCGCTCATTGCCATGATTTAATCTACCTATAACAATTATTCAATATTGTTTATATCGGCTGACAATCAAAAAAATTTAGTCTTCCTTTAAATATTTATCTAATAAATTGATGGCAATCTATTTTTTGAATAAAAAATCATCGGGAAATTATTTCCAAATAAATAATACTATGATTTATTTAATAATATCAGTTTTAATTTGCAACCAAACTGCTACCATAAAAAAATAATCATCAAAAATATTAAAGTTCCCTATTTTGTTACCGATAAGTTATTTGTCAACAAGAATATTGAATTAAATTTAAACATCTTGTTGATTTTAATATTTATATTATTGGAGATAAAAATGGCACAAGTAATTAATACAAATACAATGTCTTTAATGGCAAAAAATAACCTTAACAATTCTCAAAGCGTTCTTAGTACTTCTATTGAGCGCCTTTCATCAGGTATGCGTATTAATAGCGCAAAAGATGATGCAGCAGGTCAAGCAATTGCTAACCGTTTTTCATCAAACATCAAAGGATTAACACAAGCTGCTCGTAATGCAAATGATGGTATTTCACTTGCACAAACTACTGAAGGTGCATTAAACGAAATCAACAACAACGTACAACGTATTCGTGAATTAACTGTTCAAGCAGCAAATGGTACCAACTCTGAAAGTGATTTAGTATCAATTCAAAATGAAATTGATCAACGTCTAGATGAGATTGATCGTGTTTCTAACCAAACTGATTTCAATGGTTCTAAAGTATTATCTGAAGATAAAACACTTAAAATTCAGGTTGGTGCAAATGATGGCGAAACTATTGAAATCAATTTGAAAAAAATTGATAGCACTGAACTTGGTTTAAATGGATTTAACGTATCTGATTCACCAACAGAAGATCCATTAAAAACAATTGATTCTGCATTATCAAAAATTGATGCATTAAGAGGGCAACTAGGTGCGGTACAAAACCGTTTCGAATCAACTGTAACTAATATCAATAATACTGTCAATAATTTAAGTTCTGCACGTAGCCGTATTGAAGATGCTGATTATGCAACAGAAGTATCAAACATGACTCGAGGTCAAATTTTACAACAAGCAGGTACTTCAGTATTAGCACAAGCTAACCAAGTACCTCAATCTGTACTTTCTTTATTGCAATAATTCTGTTTCTCATTTTAGTTATTATAACCCTGTCATATAACCATAACGGCATTTTATAATGCTGTTATGGCTAATAATGATAATTAGCTATTTTTTAGCCCTTTATTCAACCCATTAAATTTGCTAACCATCGTCATAATAATGTTAGACATTTTTTTTAACATTGGTTCAAAAATGGATGATAGCTTATATAACTCACGCGGTGTAATACACCAAATCGATTGGCAGCAATATATTCATTTAGTGCGTAATGAAGCTTTAAAATTAGCAGTTCGTTTACCTGCAACAGTCGAGCTTGATGATTTATTACAAGTTGGCTATATCGGTTTATTAGATACTATAAAACGTTATGACTCATCTCAAGGTAATACTTTTGCTACATTTGCCATACCAAGAATTAAAGGAGCAATGCTTGATGAACTACGTAGTCGTGATTGGTTGCCAAGACAAACCCGTAAGAAAATTAGAGATGTTACAACAGCAATTAATGAATTAGAACAGAAGTTAGGTACACCTCCTAGTGATTATCAGATTGCTAAATACTTAGAACTACCTATAAGCGAATACCGAAAAATTTTATTAGATTCAAATAATAGCCAAATATGTTCGTATGATGAAATTCATAAAAAATTGGGTGATAACATTGATAGCATTATTAAATGTGATGAAGATAATAATCCTTTTTCAGCACTAATAGATGAGGAAATTCGTAATACAATTATTCAACAAATTGAAAAACTACCAGAAAAAGAAAAACTTGTTTTATCACTTTATTACCAAGAGGATCTCAATTTAAAAGAGATTGGTAAAGTAATGGATATTAGTGAGTCAAGAGTGAGCCAATTACATAGCCAAGCTATCAAAAGAATACAAAGTAAAATTAATTTTTAGAAAAAATAAAAAAACAATCAAAATAAAGTGTAATTAAAATAAAAAATAATTGAAATTATTTTTTTATTGACCTTTTGCGTTTAAAAATGTAATTTTAAGCATAAAAAAACGAAATTAGTTTAATTTCACTAATTTTTCGTTTTTTTATGCGAAAAATTACAAATATAGATTGGTGACTAAATTGGGAAATTTATTAGATGACGATATTCTAAAATGTATACATCATTTGAATCTATCAACACTACTATTAAGCCAGAAAATGATTGAGAAAGACAAAGTCATGGCAATGTATCGATTAGGTATTGATGAAGAAACGGCAGATATACTTAGCCGTTTAAACACCTCTCAAATGTTGATTCTATCAGAAACAAATCAATTAACTTTTCAGTTACGATTTGAAAATGCTGAAATGATGAAAAAACTTACTGAAGAATCTCGCATTGGTGATATTAAACAGATGCATACAGGAATTCTTTTATCAAGTTTGCTATTAGATTCAATCAATAAGTAGCTAAGGAACTAAGATGACAAGTACAAGTATTATCCAAAAATATGAGGAAACTCAACTCGCTATCAAATTGATTTCCCTAGGTGGAAGAATCCAAATGCTGGAAAGTGAAACCAACTTAAGTCGAAATAAACTTATAAAGCTTTATAAAGAGATTCAAGGATGTCCTCCACCTAAAGGTTTATTACCGTTTTCAACCTCGTGGTTTATGACATGGGAACCTAATATCCATGCGAGTATTTTTTATAACGCATACTCTTATTTAGTTAAAAATGGTCTAAAATCAGGCATTCAAACTATCTTAAAAGCCTATCAACTTTATTTAGAGCAATGCCAATTTTTATCACATAAGGATAAACCTGTTTTAGGATTAACCAGAGCGTGGATATTAGTCAAATTTGTCGAAAGGAAAATAATGCAACAATCATGTTGTAACGCATGTCGTGGACGTTTTATTACACACGCTTATCATCCACAAAATACTTTTACTTGCAGTTTATGTCAGCCTCCGTCAAGGGCGGATAAAAATAATAAGACACAAAAAGAAAATGACGAAAAATGCATGAAAGTGTTATCGAAACCAAGTTATTTAAATTCATCAGTTGCCAAACAGATCACTGCTTAAATAAATATTAAAGCAATTCAGCCGTTCGTTATTTTATGGAGAAAGAAGAAAGTCAATGCTAATAATTATAGGATATATTGTAGTGATCGCTTCGGCGCTACTTGGTTATGTACTCAGTGGTGGTTATTTAGCTGTACTATTTCAGCCACTCGAATTACTGATTATTGGTGGTGCTGCAATAGGCGCTTTTATTGTTAGTAATGAACAAAAAACAATAAAAGCCACACTTAAGTCTTTAGGTCAATTGTTTAAAACATCCAAATATAATAAGAATCTATATTTAACACTCATTAATTTTATGTATACCATTTTGACGAAGATTCGCCAAAGTGGAGGGCTATCCATTGAATCAGATATTGATAATCCGCATGAAAGTGAATTATTTAAACAATATCCACTTATTTTAGCTAATCCAAGAATTTGTGATTTTATCACTGATTACTTACGTCTTATGATTAGTGGCAATATGGATGTATTTGAAATAGAAACACTGATGAGTGAAGAAATTGAAACATTTGTCCACGAACTTGAAAAACCTGTAGATGCCATTTCAGGGATTGGTGATGGTCTACCAGCATTTGGGATCGTCGCTGCTGTAATGGGCGTAATTAATACACTTGCTCAAGCTGATAGACCAGCAAGTGAACTCGGTGAGCTTATCGCTCATGCTATGGTAGGAACTTTTTTAGGAATTTTGCTTGCTTATGGTTTTGTTTCGCCATTAGCTGCTTTATTAAAACAAAGAAACGCCGATACAGTGAAAGTTCTAGAATGTACTAAAGTAATACTTATTGCCAGCATGCATGATTATGCGCCACAAATTTGTATTGAATTTGGGCGAAAAACATTATTTTCTCATGAAAGGCCATCATTCTTTGAATTAGAAAAATACATACAAGAAGTTAAAGACAAAAAATCTAATCCAAATGAAAATAAAGAATAATGAAAGATAAATCTGTAAGAATAATTATAAAGAAAAAATCAGGGCATGGTGGTGGACATCATGGCGGTTCGTGGAAAATCGCCTATGCCGACTTTATGACCGCAATGATGGCACTATTTTTAGTCATGTGGTTAATTTCTACATCTACCCCTCAAGAACTGAAAGGTATTGCTGAATACTTTAGAACCCCTTTAATTCTTGGCTACAATGGCGGTAAAAATATTAGCGATAGTGAAAGTCCGATTCCTGGTGGCGGGGATGATGTTAGTAAACAACTTGGTGAAGAAAAAAGCTATCATTTTACCCAATCACAGAATGAAGTTGAGAAACAGCAACTTGAAAAAATACAGATGATTGAAGCGGCACGTAAAATTTATGATATTTTTGAAATTGATGAACGCCTAAAGAAATTAGCACCTAATCTTATTATTGAATTAACTGAAATGGGGTTACGGATTCAAATTTTAGCTTCAGATGATAAACCCATGTTTGATATTGGTAGTACAACCATTGATCCTAATATGCAAGAAATTCTGCATGCATTAGCGCCGATTATCAATTCCTTACCAAATAAAATCACCTTGTCAGGCCATACTGATGAACGCCAATATACAACAGGTGATAGAGGATATAGCAATTGGGAACTATCTGCAGATAGAGCTAATTCATCAAGAAGAGAGCTTATAGCTGGTGGATTAGACTCAAATAAAATTATTCGAATTATTGCACTTGCCGATACAGTGAATTTAAACAATCCTAATTACAGTAAAGATGCTAATCGCCGTATCAGTATCTTAATTTTGAATAAAATAGCACAACAGTATATTGAAGAAGAAAATAACATGACCGGAACCGATTTTTTAAGACAATCACAACAGACCAAATCAGAATAAATTCATTTTTGAAAAAATGAATTTATTTGAAAACTTTTTTAAAACACGCACAACAATTATTAAAGTTTTGTGAATTTAACCCGATATAAAAAAGACTTATTTTAATTGATATTATGAACTCAAACTATATTGAGAGGATTTTATGGCGAATTCATTAATGAATACTGGTATTAGTGGGTTAAATGCAGCACAAAATATGCTGAATGTAATAAGCAATAATATTAGTAATGCTCATACAACTGGTTACAATCGTCAACAACAAATTTTACGCCAAGCAAATGGAACTCAGCATAGTTTTGGGTTTGTCGGTAACGGTGTTTGTGTATCATCTGTTAATCGCGCTTTTAATAATTTTGTTGTAGGACAACTACGGCAATCACAATCACAAAATGGTTCTATCAAAGCTTATTATAATGAATTATCTAAAGTAGATAATCTGTTAGCAGAGAATGACAATAGTATTTCATCTCAAATTAATAATCTTTTTGCCAGTTTAAATAAACTTGCATCCAATGCTAGTGATGCATCGACAAAACAAACTGTTATTAGTGATCTGACATCTTTAACTAGCCAATTTAATAAAACAGAAACAAATTTAAAGAACCAAATTGCCAACGTTAATACTGAATTAAATAGTAATGTTGATAAAGTTAATACCTATACTCAACAAATTGCCGAACTTAATCAAAAAATATCACAACTACAGTCGGTAGGCGGTGGAAACGAACCTAATGCATTACTTGACCAACGCGATCAGTTAGTCAATGAATTAAGCGAAATCATTGGCATTACCGTTACTGAACAAAATGGACAATATAATCTTTCGCTTGCTAATGGTTTAAATTTAGTTCAAGGCTCTTCTATTAACTTATTATCGGTACAACCTTCAACAGATGATCCTTCGTTAAATACTATTATTTATACTCATCCTTCAGGTGCAACACAAGAATTGACAAGCCAAAACATTACATCAGGTACGTTACACGGCTTATTAACCTTTCGTGATGGACCATTAACCGAAGCCCGCAATCAACTAGGCTTAATTGCATTAAATTTAGCAGAACGTTTTAATGAAGTGCATATGTCGGGTATTGATATTAATGGTAATCAAGGTGAAAAGTTGTTTGATTACAATCATCCTAGTTGTGTCACAAATACTAAAAACCAAGGTAATGCTTCAGCCAAAATTGAGTTTAATGCTTTGAGTGAAGTAAAAGCTTCTGATTATAAAATAGAATTTGATGGTAATAATTGGATTGTCACAAGATTATCTGATCATCAGCTAATTACTCCTGAAATCAAAGATGGTAAATTGTTTTTTGATGGACTGACCATTGAGATAAGTGGTAATGCGGTTATTGGAGATTCGTTTATCATAAAACCAGTTGCCGATATTGCTTCGTCATTACAACTGCTAGTGAAAGATGTAAATAAACTAGCAACAGGTATTAACGATGAAGAAAATGGCGCTGGTGATAATCGTAATGTAACCAAATTATTAGAAATCCAACATGAAAAACTTGTTAATGGTACAACAACATTAAAAAGTGCTTATACCCGCTTAACTAACTACATTGGTAGTGAAACTCAAACAGCAAAAATTTCTGCTCAATCAAGCAAAAATATAACTCAACAAATTTATGAGCAAAATCAATCGATTTCAGGGGTTAATATTGAAGAAGAGTATATCTCTATGCAGGTTTATATGCAGTATTACCAAGCAAATGCCAAAGTGATTGATGCGGCCACAACACTATTTGATACCATTTTAGGTTTAACTAAATGATTAAAGGATAAAAAATGCGCCTTAGCACAAACTCAATTTATCAAAAAAACTTAAACAGTATTTTAAACACCAACAGCAAATGGCAAAAATCGGGGTTGCATTTGGCAACAGGTAAAAAGATTTTAACTCCTTCTGATGATCCAATGGGAGCATCACAATCATTAATAATAAAGCAAGCGCAAGCACAAAATGAACAGTTCCAAGCAACACGCGAAAATGCCGATAAATCACTTAGTCGCCAAGATACGATCTTATCGGAAGCCAATACTGTTATCCAAGCAATTCAGGAAACATTGGTCTATGCATCAAATGAAACCTTAAATGAAGAAAATAGACTCGATCTTGCTAATAAATTACAAAGTTTAAAAGATCAACTTTTATCATTAGCTAATGCAAAAGACACTAATGGTAACTACCTTTTTGCTGGTAAGAAAAACGATACACCTCCTTTTGTAATGAATGAATCAGGTGAAGTGAGTTACGTAGGCGGTACAACTTCTATCAATGTATTAATCGATGACTCGCGAGAAGTATCGCTAAGTTTTACAGGTATTCAAGTATTTATGACTGGCTCAAATGTTAAAGAATCTGATGGTTCACCAGCAGAAAGTAACATATTTGCAAGTATTGATTATGCAATTGAGGCATTAAAAATAGATCTAGATTATGATAATGATGATACCGTTGAACAATTTAGATCTGGGTTATCAAAAGCACGTCATGGAGTAGACAATTCTTTTAATAATATTTCGACACTTAGAGCAGAAGGTGGCTCGGTATTATCCGAAATTGACAGATTAACCACATTGGGGAAAACATTAGATATTGAATTTCAAACTCAAATCAGCCAACTTGAAGACGTCGATTGGTACGAAGCCATTTCAGAATATGTAATGCTACAAGCTAATTTACAAGCTGCACAATATACCTTTATGACTATGCAAAGTATGTCACTGTTTCAAATGAAATAAAGTTTTGTAACCTAATTTTATTTAAGCAATGTTTTTTACCCTAAGTTGTGAATCGACTCAAACTATTCATCCCACTCAAAGGAGGTTTACCACCTCCTTTTTTATTTTAACTAAAAAGTTTCAAAAACAATGTCATTATGTAATATAAACCATCAGTTTAAGCGAGTGACGCTTAATTATAAAAAATTAATAAAATCAATACTCTACCTGAACGTTTTTTTTATTGATTGATTTCTTATTTAATTCATAATTATTTGTTTTTAAAATTAATTTTATAATATTTTTACTAGCAAAGTATTGAGCATTGTATTCAAACCGAGTAATTCTATTATTAATTAAATGCAATTTTCCTAAATCCTGATACAGTTGTTAACTGATTATTTTTTGCAATTTTTTCAATACGACCAATGATTTGAATAAGCTTATCACTATAATTTGGATCAGTTGCGTAATGTGCAGCTTGTAATTCTTTAGCAGCTGTTCTGGCATCAGGAGCTTTAATAACTGCATGATAACGGGGACTTTTAGTTAGTAAATTGAGGTAGTCGGTTAATGCATGATGTTTACTATTATAGACTCTAAAATTATCTTCAATTTTCATCATTTTATTATTAACAAATTCATGTGTGGTTAAACGAGTTGAATTGCCATTCCATGACGATGTTGCTTTGACACCAAAGTAATTGTGGCTTGATTGATTATTAGCGGTTTTAATTTGCTTTTGCCCCCACCCAGTCTCTAGTGCTGCTTGCGCAATAATAACCTCATACGGAATACCAGATTTTTTAGCAGCTTGCCTAGCTGGCTCTAGCCATTCCATAACAAATTTTGTGACATAATCTTCGTTTACATTATCTAGTTGTGTTTTTAATATTGCTTCGTTATGTTTAATTTCAGCTGCTTTGTTAGCATTATGGTTACGATATAGTATTTGCCCTAGTGCTTCAGGCGATAAATTAGGCGATGCATTACTAAATAAGGATTGAGCTAATTGGAGATTTTGCTGAGTATTATTGTTTGTATTAGATTGTAGGTTAACATTAATTGATGGTGAAACTTTATTAGTTAACTGTTTAATAAGCATATCTGCTAATCCAAACCCTTTACCCGCTGCTTGCTGTGTAATTTGTTGGTCAAACATTGAAGTAAATAGTTGTGTAGCAGACTGACTAAATAAACCACTTTCAGGTACAGCCTTTCGCATACTTTGCATCATCATATTAATAAATAATGACTCAAACTGCTGAGCAACTTGCTTAATACCTTCAGCAGAGCCATTAACTACATTTCGCTTTAATTGATTAATATCCGAAAAATCATAAGCGAAGCGATTCAAAGATTGTCCAATTTTATTATTCATAAAGTCTTTTTTTAGATAGTTTCTAAGGAAGCATGTAAACAACCAGCTGTTTTTAGCGCTTCAAGTATTGACATTAATTCTGTAGGATTAGCACCTAATACATTTAGCGAATTAATAACATGATTTAAATCAGCACTAGAGGATATATTGTGTAAAGCCCCTCCTTCTTGCGCAACGCTAACTTGATTATCTGGTGTAACGGTTGTTGTGCCGCCTGCTAATGGGGTATTTGGTTGACTTACCTTTAATTTGTTATTTACCACAACAGATAAATTACCATGTGCAACCGCACAATTATCTAATTTAACCTTTTGATTCATAACTACAACACCGGTTCTAGTATTTATAACAACTTTTGCTGAAACTGGCGTAGCGCTAATTTCAAGATTTTGTATTCGTGAAAGTAGTTGTACTCGTGCACTACTTTCTTTTGGCATATGTAATGCAATCGTTGTACCATCTAACGCTACTGCAGTATTTTTTTGTAACCTATTAATTGCATCAGATATTTTTAAGGCTCGAGTAAAATCAAATTGATTAAGATGTAAATGGATAACATTTTGTTCATCTAAACGGGTTGCAAGCTCTCGTTCTATGGTTGCACCATTAGGTATAGTTGCCCCTGCAGTTTGGTTCACACTTACACTGCTACCTTTACTACTTGCACCCATTCCACCTACAAAAAGGTTACCTTGCGCAATAGCATATACTTGATTATCGACACCTTTTAGTGGTGTCATAATCAAGGTACCTCCACGCAAGCTTTTTGCATTACCGAGCGAGGATACCACCACATCAATTTGTTGTCCTACTCGAGAATAAGAAGGTAATTTAGCCGTAACCATAACAGCTGCAACATTTTTTAATTGCATATTGCTCCCAGACGGTACGGTAATACCTAATTGAGATAACATATTAGTAATACTTTGAATGGTAAAAGGTGTTTGTGATGTTTGATCGCCTGTACCATCAAGACCAACAACAATACCATATCCAACTAAGGCATTTTCTCTTACACCTTGAATGGTGACTAAATCGCGGATACGTTCAGCATGGCCCGCTGGTATCACTAATACCATCATAACGACAAAATAAACAAAAATACGCAATTTTTTTAACATAATGATACTCGTTAAAAAGGGGAAAGATTTAAAAATAGGCGCTGTAACCAACCCATCGTTTGGGCTTCATCAATGTATCCATTACCAACATACTCAATTCGAGCGTCAGCAACTTGCGTTGAGATAACAGTGTTATTTCCACTAATTGTTCTTGGATTAACTACCCCAAAAAAACGGATAAACTCGGTACCTTGATTAATCGCAATCTGTTTTTCACCAATCACTTTTAGATTACCATTGATCATGACATCTTGAACCGTGACGGTGATTGTGCCACTAAAGGTATTTTTAGCGTTAGCCCCGCCTGATCCCTTAAAATCATTATTTCCAGACATTTCAGTACTAGCTTTACCTCGACCCACTAACCCATCAAGAAATTTAGGTATCGTTTTTACCCCTAGATCCACCGAACCATTTCGTCCTGCATTAATCGATGAACTTTTACTAGCACTCACATTTTCTTGTAAAACAATGGTTAATACATCGCCAACATTACGTGGGCGACGATCTTCAAACATTGGTTGGTAACCATAGCTACTAGGCTGAGCAGCTTGATAAATTGAACCTGTCGTATTTACATTGTCTGGCAATTTTGGGACAACACTTGTTTCACCTTCAACTAAAGGCTTTTTAGGCAATTGTGCACAGCCACTGATAAAAAATGCTATTAAAATATAAAAATATCTCATTACCTTTAGCATATTGTTAACTTTACAGTTGATTTAAACGTTGTAGCATTTGATCAGAGGTTGATATCGCTTTGCTATTAATTTCGTAAGCACGTTGAACTTGAATCATATTCACTAGTTCTTCAGCAACATTAACATTAGACGTTTCGGTATAGCCTTGATATAAAAGCCCTGCGCCGTTTAATCCTGGCGTATTTTCCGTTGGCGCACCTGAACTTTCGGTTTCTAAGTAAAGATTTTCCCCCATACTTTCAAGTCCAGCATCATTAATGAAAGTATGTAAAGTTAGTTGCCCAACTTGGACCTGTGTTGATTGATTAGCTAATGTCACATTTACTACACCATCGCGCGCTACCGTCATTTTGATTGCATTGGATGGAATACTAATTGTTGGTTGAATTTCGTATCCTGCTGCAGTCACCAATTGACCATTTTGATTGACTTGAAAAGCACCGCTACGAGTATAAGCTTGTGTACCATCGGGTAATAAAACTTGGAAAAAACCTTGCCCATTAATAGCAATATCACTGCTGTTATCGGTTGCCTCTAAATTACCTTGGCTATGAATTCGTTCTGTCGCAACAGGACGAACTCCTGTGCCAATCTGTAGCCCAGAAGGTAATGTTGTTTGCTCAGATGATTGTGCTCCTGGTTGGCGAACAGTTTGGTATAATAAGTCTTCAAACACCGCTCTTTGTCTTTTAAAACCATTGGTACTAACATTGGCTAAATTATTGGAAATAATATCCATATTCATTTGTTGTGCCGTTAAGCCTGTTTTGGCAATCCATAATGATTTAATCATTGTTATTCCTATCTAATGTATTAATAAATTTATGTTAGAGATAAAATTTGGTTTGCTTTTTGTGCATTTTCATCAGCAGTAATAATTTCTTTCATCTGCATTTCAAACTGGCGTGCATGACTAATTAAATCAACCATAGCCGTAACAGGGTTCACATTACTTCCTTCTAATACACCTGACATAAGCTTAGCTTTTGGATTGTCTGGCATATTCTCACCACGTTCATTACGTGTTTCTTCCGCTAGTCGAAAAAAGCCATCATCACCACGTATAATTTCATTATGCTCAAGATGGACTTTCTTTATTTTACCTACTTGAGCAATGGTCGTGGGTTTATCACCTGCACCCAATGCGGAAAGTGTTCCATCACTACTAATACTGATTTGAGATCGTTGAGGCACAGTCAAAACACCGTTATCACCAATTAATGGATTACCTTGTATGTTAAGCGTACCATTTTCGTCAATTTGAATTGCACCATTTCGCGTATAAGCTTCGCTACCATCGACTAATTGTACTGCTAACCAGTGATCCTCAGTTAAAGCAACATCCAAGTTTCGACCTGTGTAATTAAATGCCCCCATCGTTGAATCAAAAGTGGGAGTTGTTGCTGTTACCATGGTTCGTGTAGGTGTATCATTCCCCACAACAGGAACTGCTTTCATCGTCGTTAACTGTGCACGAAACCCCACTGTGGATACATTAGCTAAGTTATTAGTAGTAATTGATTGCCGATTTAATGTCTGGCTAGCTGCTGACATTGCTGTATAAATAACACGATCCATAAATAACCTTTAAATTAACGCAAATTGACTAATGTATTTAGAATTTGATCCTGCGTTTTAATTGTTTGTGAATTAGACTGGTAATTGCGCTGAGCAACAATCATATTCACTAATTCCTGACTCATATCAACATTTGACGACTCTAATGCACCGCTGGCTAACGAACCAAATGTACCAGAATTTGCTCTGCCCAATACCTCGCCTCCAGAATTAATGGTTGATCGCCAATTATTGTTTCCAGCAGGCTCTAGCCCATTAACATTGGCAAAATCAGCCATTGCTATCTGACCTAATAACATTGTTTGTTGGTTAGAATAGACACCATAAATAGAACCATCATCATTAATGCTATACCCGACCAAATCTCCTGGAGCATATCCATTTACAACAGGGTTTTTAATACTACCCAATTCTTTACCCATATTTTGTTGAGAACTTTTGGCTAATGATAAAGTAAAGCTATTATCAGCAGCTCCATTTATCCCATTAATATCGATGGTCATTTCGGGATCACTAATCAATTTACCAGACGAATCAAATTCCATTTCTCCCGCTTTTTGCAAACTTCCATTAGGATCACTGCTATCAAGATAATGAACATCCCATTGGTTATCAGCGGTTTTAACATAAAAGAGCTGAATATTGCGTTGATTACCAAGCGAGTCATAAGTAGTAATGGTTGTAGAATAATTAAATGTATCAGCATCAAGCGCATTGACTGGTTGTTTTGCAGGAACTTTACTATTAGAATTTAAGTTTGTTTGCAAAGAAGCCTTGGTTGTCGCTGATGCATTTAGCATTTCTTGCGAAATTTTTAATGTATCTGGAGCTGCACCTTGCTGCACTTGAGGTGGTGTTCCAGTTGCAAGATAGCCAGTCAAATAAAGACCATCAGCAGAAATAATATTTCGTTCGGCATCTAATTGAAACTGCCCATTGCGGGTGTAATAGGCTTGCCCATTACTATCCACTAAACGAAAAAATCCATTGCCAGAAATAGCCACATCTAAACTATTGTTGGTTGTTGTAGCTATTCCATCATTAAAGTTTTGCATAATCGCAGCCACTTTAACCCCCATACCAACTTTTGAGCCAGCATAGATATCAGCAAATGAAATACTAGCACTCTTAAATCCTACTGTTGCTGAATTAGCAATATTATTCCCAATAACATCTAATTGCTTTGATGCAGCATTCATACCACTCACTGCTTGAGAAAATCCCATCTGAACTTTATCTCCTTTAAAGAATTTGACGTACTTCGTCAATACTGATTGAACCAAGTATTCCTAAATCAAGTAATACTTTATTATTAACTTTACTATTGATAACACCATATACTACTGAATAAGATAATGATGTTGATGATACTTTTTTCCCATCATAACTTGCATTAACTGAAAAAGTATAACTACCATCTAGTGCATTCGTCCCATCATTTAGCACACCATCCCAAGTGAAAGAACTAACGCCTGCTGGAATTGCGCCTAAATCAACTTCACGAACTACATTGCCATTTTCATCTTGAATAGTAATAATTACTGAGTCAGCTTCATGTACCAGCTCAAAACCAAATGGTGTGGTAACGGTTTCTTCTTTTGAGTCTGAACTTTCAGATTCTGAGGTTGCAACTAAAATTTTATTGCCAGGAACCATCACTCCCTTGCCAATCATATTACTGGCATTGACTGATAAACTATCATCAATCTGACCAGAAACCATTCCTAACGTTGTATTAAGACGTTCTATACCTGCTAAAGTATTGATTTGAGCCAGCTGTGATGTTAGCTGACTATTATCCATTGGATTAGTTGGATCTTGGTTCTTCATTTGTGCAATTAATAACGTTAAGAAATTATCTTGTAATTCTTTACTTGAGTTACCATCAGATGCCGTTTTTTGTGTCGTTTGAGGTTTTGTTATCCCCGATGATTCTGAAACAAGAACATTAGCTATACCCATCAACCACTCCTTTTTATTGCCCTAATGCCAGTGTTTTTAACATTAAATTTTTGGCGGTATTAATTACTTCTATATTTGCTTGATAACTTCGTGATGCTGAAATGGTATTAACCATTTCGGCAACTACATCAACATTAGGTTTTTGAATATATCCTTTAGCATCGGCCAATGGATGATTAGGTTCATAAACCAAATTCATCGGTGAAGGATCTTCAATAACTTGCGACACTTTAACCCCAGCAATTGGGTTAAGTTCACCATTATCATCCACTTGAAAAATAACCTGCTTAGCTCGATAAGCTTTGCCTGAAGTACTGGTAATACTGTCTGCGTTAGCTAAATTACTAGCACTTACATTCATTCGTTGTGTTTGTGCCAATAATGCCGAGCCTGAAATTGCAAAAATAGAAAAACTCATCATAATTATCCTTGCTGTAATACCGCCATAATATTTTTAAATTTTTCACCTAAAAACGTTAAATTACTTTGGTAGTGAATACTATTATCAATAAAAGCTGTACGTTCTTGATCCATCTCGACCGTATTACCATCTGCCGCAGCCTGATAAGGTATACGATAAAGTACATCATGATTTGTCATGATTGGTGCTTTTATCTGAATATGATGATTTGAAGTGATATTAAGTCCAACGTTATTAATCTTATTCTGATTGTTAAGTGCTTTGCTTAGCTCAGCATTAAAATCAATATCTCGAGCCTGATAGTTAGGCGTATCGCTATTTGCAATATTTGCAGCTAATATATTTTGTCGTATTTCACGTATATTTAATGCTTGCTGATGAAAATTAACCCATGTATCTAATTTATCAAACATAAAATCATCTCATTTTTTTTGATAATTAGAATTTTAAGCGAATAAAAAAAAAGTTATTGCGCAAATAACGATAAAAATTGCCCTTATTTCAAGATTCATTTCTTGCAATCATAAAGTAAAATCAGCTTATGAATAATTTAGAATAAATAAGCATGATTAAAATCGCAAAATTGATACTCGCTATTTTTATACTATTTAGTTGGAATAATGTTTTAGCAAATTCGCTTGATAAACAGATTAACAATTTAATATCACAGCAATTTGGTCATAAAGCGGACGACATTTTAATTACTTATCTTACTGCTAAACCGCAATTAAATTGTAAGACTCCAACACTCTCTTTATTAAATAAAAAAAAACAGTGGGGCAACATGACTATCAGTGCCCAATGCAATAATAAAAAAAAATTTATCCAGATTAATGTTGCTGTCAAAGGGAACTATATTGTAGCTAAACAAGCAATAAGTGCAGGGACGCTAATCAACGAAGATTATATACAGATACAATCAGGTTGGTTGGATAAACTACCTTCGACTGTTATTTTGGATGGAGTTGACGCAATTAATCATATAGCTTTACGAAATATTAATTTGGGTGAACCAATAAAAACAACAATGCTTCAAAAAAATTGGCAGGTGAAAGCAGGACAAATAATTAAAGTAATAATAAATGGAGAAGGTTATGAAATAACAACTAATGGTAAAACACTTAACAATGCTATATTAAACGATAAAATAAAAGTTAAACTAAATTCTGATAAAATTGTTGAAGGCACGTTAACTCACCAAGGTGTAATAATTTCCAATAAATAATATTAATGATTTTTTTATTATTGCCGATAATAGAATTATACAAATCACTTAAATCTTAAATTTGATTAAAGGTATTTTATGACTATAGATGCGACTAAATCCGTTACAGCCATAACAGGGCTAGTAAGCCGCGATGTAATTAACGAACAACAAAATACTCACAATGCATCTGTACAAACTAAAAACAGTACTAATGTAAGTACTAACGTGAGTATAAATCAAAATTCAATACACCTTTTACATTCAACCAACAAAGATATCGACGTAGAAAAAATTGAAAAAATAAAACAGTCCATATCCAACGGAACATTGGTTATTGATACACATAAAATTGCAGATAAATTAATTAAACAATTACTAGAAGATTTTTAAAAATAAGACAGAATTATAAGGATAAAAAATGTTAGCACTTAATGACATCCTAAATAAAATAGCAGAGATGTTACAAACAATTTCAGAAATTCTACAATCAGAGCAAAAAATATTAATTGAAAATAGTTCAACAAACCAGTTAAGTGAAACTATTAACAAAAAAAGCCAATTACTAATTCAACTAAAGCTACTGGATGAAGAACGCATAAAACTAAGTGAACAATTTAATATTCAACCGCCCTATAAAGAAAATCCTACAATCGAAGCTCTTTGGCTATCAATTACTGATACAACAAAATTATTAGCAGATATAAATCGTGATAATGGGCTAATCATTCAAAACCGCATGAATCTAACCCAGCAATCAATCAACTATCTTAAAAGTATTAAAAGTCCTGCTGTTTATACTAATAGTGGCTATCAACAAACTGAAATTATTTCGTCAAAACGAGCCAAAGTTTAAAAAATTAATATTTATTGACGGTAAACGCCATAAATACCCCCTAAAATACCCTCTTATTAAGCCAACAACCCAGTAGCAATTAGTTCATACTGTTAGTATTGTAAATCTTTATTAAACTATAGCGTTTTATTTAACTTCATCATGGCTGACGATAGTGATCTAGATAAAAGCGAACACCCCACCGATAGCAAAATAAAAAAAGCTAGAGAAAAAGGGCAGATCCCTCGTTCTCGTGAATTAACTTCGTTATTAATTTTGTTAATAGGTATTATTTTATTTGGATTAATGGGATCACACTTAGTTAACCAGTTAACTACGATCATTAAAACAGCAATGAAGTTTTCGTATAAAATAGAGGATGATAAGTTAATCGTCTTCAATTTAGTTAACTTATTAACCGATGGTTTTTGGGCAATTGTACCCATTTTTTTTGGTCTAGTTATCGTTGCTATATTTGCACCACTTTGTGTCGGCGGTTTACTATTTAGCCTGCAATCAATTAAGCCTAATTTTCAAAAACTAAATCCGATATCTGGATTTGGTAGAATATTTAGTATTAGAGTTTTTTCTGAATTACTAAAAAGCATACTTAAAGTTATTTTTATTTCTATAGCTTCAACATTGTTTGTAATGCACCATTTCCCTTACATGCTTTCGTTACCCAATATGCATTTAAATAGCGCATTAACTAAAGCAATACAGCTAGTGATTCTTTGTGGAATTTTTAGTGTTATATCTTTAATACCCATGGTTGGTTTTGATATTTTCTATCAAATATGGAGTAATTTAAAGAAACTGAAAATGTCAAAACAAGAAATTAAAGATGAATTTAAAGAACAAGAGGGAAACCCACAAATCAAAGGGCGTATTCGTCAAATGCAACAGACTATTGCTAGACGCCGTATGATGAAAGATGTACCTAAAGCCAATGTGATTATTACTAACCCAACGCATTATGCCGTCGCTCTGCAATATGATGAAAAAACAATGATTGCTCCAAAATTATTAGCGAAAGGAACAAATAAAATTGCGTTACGCATCAAAGAAATTGCTAATGAACATAATATCCCCCAGTTAGAAGCTCCACCGCTTGCCCGTGCTTTATACCGTCATGGTGAAATAGGCGAAACAATACCAACCGAATTATATACCGCGGTTGCCCAAATTCTAGCGTGGGTTTATCAATTGAAACATTGGTATAAATATGGTGGCGATAAACCAATAGCGCCAAATAATTTACCCATACCTGAGTCATTATCCATAAATAAATAAAGGTAATAACTAGTCTTATGATTAAATCTAAACTACTTAATTTATTATCAACCAATACATTAAAAAATGGGCATTATCAAGTCTTAGCTGGACCATTGCTAATTTTATTGATTCTTTCGATGATGGTATTACCACTACCTGCATTTATTTTGGATCTGTTTTTTACTTTTAATATTACATTATCAATTATCATCTTGATAGTAGCATTGTTTACTAAAAGAGTGCTTGATTTTGCAGCATTCCCGACCGTTTTATTATTTGCAACTTTATTAAGATTATCGTTAAACGTTGCTTCTACGCGGGTCGTTTTATTAAAAGGTCACACCGGTAGTGCTGCTGCTGGGCGGGTTATTGAGGCTTTTGGACACTTTTTGGTTGGTGGTAATTTTGCTATTGGTATTGTGGTATTTATTATTTTAGTCATTATCAACTTTATGGTCATCACCAAAGGAGCAGGTAGAATAGCTGAAGTGGGTGCACGCTTTGCGTTAGATGGTATGCCTGGAAAACAAATGGCTATTGATGCCGATCTGAATGCGGGTTTAATTGGTGAAGATGAAGCTAAAGCCCGTCGAGCCGAAGTTTCTCAAGAAGCCGATTTTTATGGGTCAATGGATGGTGCCAGTAAATTTGTACGCGGTGATGCGATTGCGGGATTATTAATAATGGGCATAACCATTATTGGGGGGTTATTAGTTGGAGTTGTTCAACACGGTATGGCTTTTTCTGATGCTAGCGAAACCTATGTTTTACTAACTATTGGCGATGGTTTGGTAGCACAAATACCATCACTTATTATTTCAACCGCAGCAGGCGTTATTGTTACTCGAGTCACATCACAAGATAACATCAGTGATCAAATGATTACACAGCTTTTTAATAATCCACAAGTATTGATTTTAACAGCTGTCGTCATTGGTTTACTTGGACTAATTCCGGGTATGCCAAATTTAGTTTTTCTACTCTTTACTGTTATTTTATTAATCATATCTTGGTGGCTAACTAAACAGAAAAAGACTGAACAAAAAGTAGCACCCAAACAAGCTAATGTACAAGCAACCACGCCAGCTAATATAGAAGCAACATGGTCAGATGTTAATATTGAAGATATATTGGCAATGGAAGTTGGTTATGGATTAATTCCCATGGTAGATCAAACTCAAAATGGTGAGTTGTTAGGGCGAATTCGTAGTTTACGCAAAAAATTTGCTCAAACACTGGGTTTTTTACCACCTCAAGTTCATATAAGAGACAATCTTTCATTAGCACCTTATCAATATAAGATATTTATAAAAGGTGGTGAAATTGGCAAAGGTGAAATTGTTAATAATAAATGGTTAGCGATCAATCCTGGTAATGTAACTGAAACCATTGAAGGCATTCCAACAACCGAACCTGCCTTTGGATTACCAGCGATATGGATAGATGAAAGTAATAAAGAAAATGCACAAATATTGGGGTATACCGTTGTTGATACAAGCACCATGATTGCTACTCATTTTAATCATTTATTACAGCAATTTGCTAGCGACTTATTAGGACGTTTAGAAACTCAAGAACTACTCGACAGAATAAAACAAGATATGCCGAAATTAGTGGAGGACTTTATTCCTGGTGTTGTTACACTAACCACATTTCATAAAATATTGCAAAACTTGATCGCTGAAAAAGTGTCAATCCGTGATATGCGTACCATTATTGAAACCATCTGTGAGTACGCACCAACCCAAAATGATGCTTATCAGCTACTAAGTATGGTAAGAATTGCTTTAGGAAGAGTCATCACACAACAATGGTTTCCTGGATCTGAGCCAATCAATGTAATAGGATTAAATATCAATTTAGAACGTTTGTTATTACAAGCACTCCAAAATACCAGCAATGTTGAACCAGGGCTAGCCGAACACATTGTCGAGCAAATTAAACAAGCCATTCATCAACAAGAAGCTATCGGTGCACCACCAGTGTTATTAGTGAACCATGCATTAAGACCTATGCTTTCACAATTTCTAAGGCCTAACTTTCCTCAATTAGTGGTATTGTCAAATTTAGAAATCACCGATAATCGAGAGATAAAAATGAGCACGCAAATTGGCGCAGAATAGTTACTTTATAATACTAATAATGAAGTGTTTCAGTTAATAAAAACTAGAAACACTCTTTTCTAAACTGCCTATACGGCATTGAAGTCACTTTTGAACCGTTATTAACAGCCAATTTTTTTCTAAACTGCTTACACAGCAGTGTCATCAAGTATAAAAGAATTAAATCTTTTTTACTAGCAACCATTATTCACCTGACGATATTTTGTCAAAAAGTTTCAGGTAACTATGTGTTTCAGTATAAAAACAATATTCTTTTATCCTTTCTTTTCATAAAATCCTAAATAAGGATGAAAATACCAACTGCTATTACGATATAAGCTTACGCTACAAAATTTATTCGCTAATCGATATGGCGTTTTATTTGGGAAATATTCGGTTATTTTTGCTATGGCTTGCTCGACACTATTAACCAACCAAGGTTGAATGTTAGGATTAGCAAATGACCATTTTTTATATTCAATTATACTATTTTGTGTATCTTCGCAGCGCTCATCTGGTGTTTGCCATGCGATATCTGCATAGCAGAATTGATAATCGCCATCGTCGTCGAGTTGGCAAATATATTCATCTTGTGTCTTATCATTTCCTCTAAATGGCGAAATCGCCTGTAAATGCACACAATGGTGATGAGCTAAGCCTTGTTGCCAATAGCTGGTCACATAATTACTTTTACGGGCATTAATTGCAAAAAGATCTGCCATGACCTTATGTTCTAATTCAGCTAGCGTTAGCCCATCTTCAGGGCAGGACTTAATACGTGGAACCGCATCAATATTTACTAACTGATGAGCTGGAATTAGTTCATTGGTTTTATGGGTTTTCAGCAAAAATAATGGTTTTTCTTCAAACCCCGGTTTAGTAAAACAGGCTTTATCCGTACAATACTTAGATTCAATTGCTTTTAAATTCGAGCCTAATATGGCCACATTGGCCTTTTGTGCCATTTTTTGTGGTCGATGTCGCCAGACTCGCCCCACCAACTGGATAATTGACCGCATGGATGATGGTTCGACAACCGCCCAATCATAATCGTGATCACGCCCGACTTCGGTGACTGGTGTGCCAATCACAATAAAGATATGATTTTCTTTCTTGCTACCTTTTATAGATTGGAGAATTTCGGGTTGGCTAAATAGAGCCTGTTCATCACTGCGATTTAAAATTCTATCAAGTTTTTCTTCTAACTGGCTACGCAATAATAGCAGTTGTCGAGCATGATAAACCACGATATGAAAAGCAGTATCACTAGGTAACTTCTTTTGTTCGTAAATTTGTTCGGTAAGTGAAATAACATCTTCTGTATGGGCAAAACGCATTAAACCGATACTTACCTTTTTTTGTGATGTTTTATCAATTTGATGATGATCTTGGTGAAATTGATAAGCTTGATCCAATAATTGTTTAGCTAGCACACCATAATTGATTTTTTGGTTTTCTGTTTTATTTTCTTGGTAATTTAGTAGATCTAAAATATGCCCTTGACGGCGGATTGCGCTTTGTGCTAATTGATGAATGCGCATTGCTACAAATTGTTGATGGTGATCTCGAAACGTTTTAGTATCAGCAATTTGTGATATCGACTGTTCATATTCATCAAACCAACCACATACAATGGTATTATCGGCATATTGGTTATTTTGATTCCAAATTTTTCGTCCTGCTTGGTAAGCATCAAATAATCCGGCAATTAAATCTGGCGTTAAGGTCGCCGATGACAGCAGTACTTTGCTCCCAAACAATCCAGCTAAATGCACTAAACGCGCTAGCGCTGGCAAGTCGTGTTGATCAAAATCATCCGGCTCATCTAAAATCAGATCTGAGGTTAACAATCTTAACGTGGGTGCAATATATTTACCGCCTCGGGTACATTCGCTAGCTTGAATAATATGGTCAATAGTGCATGTCACAATGGGCGCATAAAGTAATTGCCGTGCTTTACTGTCTTCGATAATTGTCCCTAATTCACAATCCGCAATACCACTTTCTGCTACATCAAGATATTCATCAAGTAACGATTCGATAGATTCACTACCTTGGTTTTCTGAATCGTTTTGTTCAATGTTTTCATTACTCAGTTCAAACAAGGTTTTTGTGGCTCGCCCACCCACTAAAATCGCCAGATGTTCATCACTTAAGTGTAATCTTTCTCTTAATGCTTTACCTGTTTGCAACGTTAAAACACGTAATCCCAATGCAATGGTAAAACGCACGCCCCGTTTTGGATTTGAAAGCGCATACATAATCCGCCCATTGGCTAAGGTTTTACCACAGCCAGTCGATGCCATGTTAACACCAAAAAAGCCACATTCATCGGAGAAATTTTGATAACTTTTTGCTAAATCAAAAGCATGATTTTGCCATTGAAATCGTTTTATAGTTGTTCGTTTGGTAAAAGGTTTATGTTGATTGATTGCAGGTAATTCCGTGGTTATTTTAGGTAATAAACGAGCAAAACGGGCTGAAAAATTAGCAACACCGACCAAATGATCATCCAAACACTGTTTGGCTTCTTTTTGGTAATTTGTGTTGGCAATCAGTATTGCCCTATTTTTTTTTGCCTCGTCATTTGATAAAGATAAACTTGAGTAGTTATGATCAGCCACCATTAAGCTTAAACGTGAAATATGCAATAAAAACGCGTCAATATTAGACAATTGCATTAAGGGAACATGATTTAGGGCTTTGGTTGCATAACGGCTTAGTTTTTTCAGCCAAAGCTGGCTTAAGGTAATATCGCTCTTAAGCTGCCAAAAATCATCGGGTGAAGTATGTTGACTATGACTATTTTTAACCCATTTATCAATTGCCTTAAATGTTTTATAAAAACTTCGGATAGTTAAACCAGATATATCAAAATCTATTTTCTGTAAATTTTTAATATCACCCGTTAATGAATCCGGTAAAAACGGCATTCGATGATGCGACACAATGAGCCACGCAATCCATTGTGCCAATAAAGGTAGTTGAGTAAGATCATTTTTTTCGACTTGGGTGAGCTGTTTGTACCAATTAGGATTCTGTTGTCGATATTCAGTAAAATTCGCTAATCGATCAAATAAGGCTTCGTTCGTGGTGCAGTCTTGAATCATTAATAAAAATAATTGTAACGAAATCCATTCATGTCGGTAAGGATCAGCCGCCACAGCCGTTTCTGCTCGTAATTTAGATTGAAAACCAATCGTTGCTTTACCTAAATCATGAAGTAGTGCCGCTATGGTTGTAATTAATTGAATGGTGGTTGCATATTGCCAACAATTTTCGCTGTCACTGCGTAAAATATTACGTTTAGTACGATTAGTTGGGACTCGTCCCTCTTGATTAAACTGACTGCGATCGCCCACAATCCACAAAAGATCAGTTAAATTTTTACCATGTGTCCAATAACATGCAACAGCAGTATTTTTTCGTGCAGTTTTGCGTAATAATTTATAGAGCGTTTGTAACCCTGCTTCGGTCATTGGGCTTTGCCATGTTCGTTCACCGCAGCGCTCAGCGAACTGATCGATAATCCGCCTTGTTTCGGTTAAGGCATTTTTTTTGCATTGACTAACAAGTAAAATATTCATATTTGATCTGCTATCTGTTTTAAAGTATCAATAATCCTATCAAGTGCACCTGATTGAGCAAATTGCGCAATACATGCCATACGAAATTCTTTTTCACTATCGCCTTGTTTGGCTGATAAAAAGGCCTGAGGTAATACAATGCCATCTTTAATAATATCTGCCGCATCAAAAACTAATCCACCCCGGCGAGTTTTTCCGTGTAAAATAGCAAGTCCATGAGGGAGACCTAACACCCAACAAGCCGTTGCGCCAAGTCCATAGGCTAAATAGTTACCATGATCTAAAAATTGATTAGCGGGATCATGACTCTTACCTCGTGTGCCTTGTTCCCGTTTAAATTTGTCATCTTGTAAGGTTAATTGATTTGCCATGCTATAAAGACGTTTGCTAATTCGCCCTTCTGCGGCTAAAAGTGCTTGGCTATTATCAACATCGGTAAATTGTTCTGTTGCATCAGTAAGAATATGCGCCAACTGCGTTTTATCAATATCCCAATCAAATTGCGGCCAACACTCACTAATAATATTAAGCCGTGTTTGTTGCAATAATTTAGCTGCTTGTAATCGACGTTCATCATCAAACCAAAATTGACACCAGCTTTGTAGGTATTCCGTCGGGCGATATTCACTTTGTGGCGAAAAAAATTGACAAGCGAATTCAGATTCGGTTGATGAAAATAGAGGCGTTCCGCCTCCACCACAAAAGCCAATCATGACACCTGCCCGTGAAAGCTCTCGCACTGCCGCTTGCGTTAATGATGTTCCCGTGCCTAATAAAATACAGGTAGTATTAGCTATTGGGATATTCCAATATAACGATTGTTGACCTTGCTCAGTGACATATTCGACTCGCCCGCCATTAACAAAAACACGACAATGCTCTAAATAATAAATATTGGCACGCTTGGAATGCATGATCGTTTTTAGATCAGAAGAATGAATCATATCCATGATAATAACTAATTAAATTGATTGAAATATAGCAAATAAATTAACATTATTCTGTATCAAAAACGAGCATTTTATTGTTTATTAAGAACAATTGCATGATTTCTAAGTTATTATATTGTGGATGGAATTTTTAAAGACGAGTGATACTCGTCTTTATCTTTGTGATTAGCAATAAAGTTGCTGTAATGGCGTTACAGTTTTTGCCGGATCGTAATCTAGCGTTGCAGTTGTAGCATAAGCAGCATTCATCGTGGTATCGTAATGTACCTTATATTGAATGGCACTTCGACGTAATACTTTTGAGGCTTCAATAGCTGCTCGTCCAGAAGTGGTATTAAGAATATAGCTATATTCGCCATTTTTTATATGGTCATGGATATTTGGTCGCCCTTCGTTTTCTTTTTTTACGACTTGGCATGGTATATTTGCTTGTTGTAATACCTTTGCCGTGCCAATAGTTGCATCAATACTAAACCCATGAGTAATTAACCGTTTAGCTACCTCTAACAGCCTTGTTTTATCCTGATCGCGAACCGATAATAATGCTTTCCCTGATTTTTTCATATTAGATAAACTACCTAGCTGGGCTTTAGCAAAGGCTTCAGCAAAGGTTTTACCAATTCCCATTACTTCACCAGTTGAGCGCATTTCAGGACCTAATATTGGGTCGACACCACTGAATTTATTAAACGGTAATACCACTTCTTTTACCGAATAATAAGGAGGAATCACCTCTTTAGTCACATTTTGCTTGGCAAGTGATTGCCCCGTCATCACGCGAGCCGCTATTTTCGCCAGTGGTAAACCCGTTGCTTTTGAGACAAAAGGTACTGTACGAGCTGCACGAGGATTGATTTCGATCAAATAAATTTGATTATCTTTCACCGCAAATTGCCCATTCATTAAACCTTTTACATTGAGTTCAAGTGCTAATTGTTTGGCTTGTTGTCGTAGTTTGTCTAAAATATCTGCAGTTAATGTGTGTGTTGGTAGTGAGCAAGCGGAATCACCAGAGTGAATGCCTGCTTGTTCAATATGTTCCATAATGCCACCAATCAGGATTTGCTCACCATCAGCAATTACATCAATATCAACTTCAATTGCATCATCTAAAAAGTGATCAAGTAAGACTGGTGCATTATTTGATTCGCTTACCGCTGTTTTAAAATAACGCCTTAAATCTTGTTCATTATAGACAATTTCCATTGCTCGACCTCCTAATACATAAGAAGGTCTAACCACTAATGGATAACCTATTTTTTCTGCTTCAATGACAGCCTCGTTAATATCGGTCACTGTGGCGTTGACAGGTTGTTTTAATTTCAGTTTATCGACGACTTCTTGAAAGCGTTTACGATCTTCGGCTTTATCTATAGCATCAGGTGAGGTACCAATAATTGGTAGCCCTGCTGCTTCAAGCGCACGAGCAAGTTTTAACGGTGTTTGCCCACCGTATTGCACAATAACACCATCTGGTTTTTCAACATGTGCAATTTCAAGCACATCTTCAAGCGTAACTGGCTCAAAATAGAGGCGGTCAGAAGTATCGTAATCGGTTGAAACCGTTTCGGGATTACAGTTAACCATAATGGTCTCATAACCATCCTCATGCAGTGCCAATGCCGCATGTACACAGCAATAATCAAACTCAATACCTTGTCCAATCCGATTAGGACCACCACCAAGGATCATAATTTTTTTACGGCTAAATTGAGGATTAGCTTCACACTCTTGCTCATAGGTTGAATAAAGATAAGCGGTATCTGTTGCAAATTCAGCCGCACAGGTATCAACACGTTTATAAACAGGGTGAATTTGATATTGATGGCGTAAATCGCGAACAGCTTGTTCTGTGGTATTAAGCAGTTTGGCGATGCGTAAATCTGAAAAACCTTTACGTTTTAATTGCCATAATGTTTCTTGATCAAGTTGCGCAAGTAATTGTTCCTTTAGCTTGTTTTCAAGGTTAACCAACTCTTCAATTTGTACTAAAAACCAACGATCAATATTGGTAAGTAAAAAGATATCTTCTAAGCTCAATCCTGCCCTAAAAGCATCAGCAATATACCAAATCCGATCAGCGCCCGCTTCTTGGAGCTCATAACGAATTTTGGTGATATTTTTTTCATCAGTATAATTATCAATTTTAGGATCAAATCCTGAAGCGCCAACTTCAAGCCCTCGCAACGCTTTTTGTATTGATTCTTGGAAGGTACGCCCAATGGCCATCACTTCACCAACTGATTTCATTTGTGTGGTTAATCGATCGTTACAACCAGCAAATTTTTCAAAATTAAAGCGTGGAATTTTGGTAACAACATAATCAATTGACGGTTCAAATGAAGCGGGGGTTTTTCCGCCTGTTATATCATTAGATAATTCATCAAGCGTATAACCGACAGCCAGTTTGGCGGCGATTTTCGCGATAGGAAAGCCCGTTGCTTTCGAAGCTAAGGCAGATGATCGTGACACCCGTGGATTCATCTCAATAACAATTAATCGCCCTGTCTTTGGATCAACCGAAAATTGTACATTGGAGCCACCAGTTTCAACACCAATTTCACGCAGTACCGCGATCGAAGCGTTACGCATGATTTGGTATTCTTTATCCGTCAAAGTTTGTGCCGGAGCCACCGTAATTGAATCACCTGTATGAATACCCATTGGGTCGAAGTTTTCAATTGAACAAACAATAATGCAGTTATCATTTTTGTCTCGAACTACTTCCATTTCATATTCTTTCCAACCTATTAATGATTCATCAATAAGTAGTTCATTGGTTGGCGAAAGATCAAGTCCTCGAGTACAAATTTCGTCAAACTCTTCGGTATTATAAGCAATGCCGCCACCGGTGCCCCCCATGGTAAATGATGGACGAATAATGCAAGGAAAACCAACTTGATCAAGAACGACGTAAGCTTCTTTAAGTGAATGAGCAATTCCTGAGCGAGCGGTATCAAGACCAATTTTTTTCATCGCCTCATCAAAGCGTTTCCGATCTTCGGCTTTATCGATAGCATCTGCTGTTGCACCTATCATTTCAACATTAAATTCTTTCAATACACCTTGTTTTTCAAGCTCTAATGCACAGTTTAACGCTGTTTGACCGCCCATGGTTGGTAAAATGGCGTCTGGCCTTTCTTGTTCAATAATCTTACGAACGCTTGTCCAATGAATGGGTTCAATATAAGTGGCATCGGCCATTTCAGGATCTGTCATGATAGTGGCTGGATTAGAGTTAACTAAAATAACACGATAACCTTCTTCACGCAGCGCTTTACAGGCTTGAGCACCAGAATAATCAAATTCACATGCTTGACCAATAACAATTGGGCCAGCACCAATAATTAGTATACTTTTTATATCTGTTCGCTTAGCCATGATTATTGCTCCTGCTTATAAATTTTAATTAACTCAATAAAGTGGTCAAAAAGCGATGCTGCATCATGAGGCCCAGGACTGGCTTCGGGATGACCTTGAAAACTAAAAGCCGGTTTTTGATTGTGATGAATGCCTTGTAATGAACCATCGAACAGTGATTTATGCGTCGCTCGTAAATGAGCTGGTAAGCTTGCTTCATCTACAGCGAAGCCGTGATTTTGTGCAGTGATCATTACCTTATTATTTTCTAGATCTTTAACAGGATGATTACCACCATGATGACCAAACTTCATTTTGATAGTTCTAGCACCACAAGCAAGCGCAAGAAGTTGATGGCCTAAACAAATGCCAAAAATAGGAATATCTGTGTTTAAAAACTGCTTAATGGCATCAATCGCATAACTGCAAGGTGCAGGATCTCCTGGGCCATTAGATAAAAAGATCCCATCGGGCTTTAAAGCAAGGACTTGTTTTGCTGTCGTTTTTGCTGGTACAACGGTTAATTTACAACCACGCTCAACTAACATTCGCAAAATATTACGTTTTACACCAAAGTCGTAAGCAACAACATGATATGGTAATTGGCTTTCTGGTTTTGGAGCAGGCTGTTGCTGTTGCCTTGTCCACATGCCCTGTGACCAAATATAACTTGTCAAACAAGTCACTTCTTTAGCTAAATCAAGCCCACTTAATCCTTTAAAATCGATTGCCTGCTGTTTAGCTATTTCGGCTTTTTCAAGTAAGGTCGTTTTGTCCGTTGCTGTTATGATGACGCCATGCTGTGCACCTTTTTCACGCAAAATACGGGTTAAGCGCCGCGTATCAATATCCGAAATGGCAATAACATTATGTTTTTTTAAATAGCTAGAAAGACAGAGTTCACTTCGATAGTTGCTAGCTAATAATGGCAAATCACGAATAATCAAACCTTTTGCATAAACTTGGTTCGATTCGGCATCGGTATCATTCGTTCCTACATTACCAATGTGCGGGTAGGTTAATGTAACCAATTGCTCACAGTAAGACGGATCGGTAAGAATTTCTTGGTAACCTGTCATTGAGGTGTTAAATACCACTTCCCCAACTGTTTGACCATCAGCACCAATTGATTTCCCAATAAATTGCGAACCATCTTGTAACATAAGGAGGGCATAAGTTTGCATGACTAAAAGATCCTTTGAATGAATTATCATGAATTTTGAATAAAAATTCAATTTTACCTAGCTACAAAGATACAATATTTGGTCATTTTATTACACTTTTTTGTACAAAAAAAGCAATATCATAAAAATTATTTTAATAATTAAGTCTAATTTTTGAGACTTATCTCAACATAAAGGTAAAATGTTAGGGTTATTATGATGTTTAACTTGAATTTGCATAATTATTCAAATAGAATCATTTACATCATTACGGTTATTAGGAGCTATATCATGCACGGTTTTTATCAGCGTCATTTTTTACGATTACTTGATTTTACCCCTACCGAAATCAATCAATTAATTAATCTTGCTATCGAATTAAAACAAGCCAAACAACAAGGGCAAGAACAACAACATTTGATTGGTAAAAATATTGCATTAATTTTTGAGAAAGACTCCACCCGTACACGTTGTGCTTTTGAGGTTGGTGCATTTGATCAAGGTGCAAATGTCACTTATTTAGGACCAAGTGGTAGTCAAATCGGTCATAAAGAATCAATTGCGGATACCGCACGCGTGCTGGGTCGAATGTATGACGGTATTGAGTATCGTGGTTATGGCCAAGAGATCGTTGAAACATTAGCCCAATATACTGGTGTACCAGTATGGAATGGCCTAACGACCGAAGCACATCCAACCCAAATTTTAGCCGATTTTATGACAATGAAAGAGCATATAGGCAATCGCCCATTAAGTAGCATTAAATTTGCCTATTTAGGCGATGCCCGTAATAACATGGGAAATTCGTTAATGGAAGGTGCGGCTTTAATGGGAATGGAAATTCGTTTAGTTGCACCAAAGGCCTGTCATCCCGAAGCCGAACTCGTACAAAAGTGCCAAGATATAGCAAAAAATACGGGGGCAAAAATTATCTTAACCGAAGATGTTGCCAAAGGAGTTAAAGACGTCGACTTTTTATATACTGATGTATGGGTATCAATGGGTGAGCCTAAGGAAGTTTGGGATGAGCGTGTTAAATTATTAACACCTTATCAAGTGAATAAAAATGTTATTAAACTTACCAATAATCCAAATGTCAAATTCATGCACTGTTTACCCGCTTTTCATGATATGAACACTACCGTCGGTAAACAGATGGCAGCTCAATATGGTTTAACCAATGGACTTGAAGTGACTAATGATGTGTTTGAATCTGAACATAGTATTGTTTTTGATGAAGCCGAAAACAGGCTACATACCATTAAAGCGGTAATGGTTGCAACATTAGCCAAAGATGAATAATATTGCCATAATCGATACTTAAATGCTTAGCTAAAAAATTAGGCACTTTCTTTTTGCCGGCTTAATGTCGGCAAATTTTATTTAAAAGAATATTAGATTATGACAAAACAAGAACGAAATAAAGATTTTAAAAAATTCATCAAGTTAACCAATCCCATTCATTTTTTAGCTGTAGGACTAGGTAGTGGTTTATCTCCAATTATGCCCGGAACAATGGGATCGTTAATGGCGATTCCACTTTGGCTATTATTTTATGGTTTACAACCAGCTTTATACTGGGTATTTATTTTAGTGACTTTTATTTTTGGTTGTTTTATTTGTCAAAAAACATCGGATGATACCCATACGCACGATTCAGGGCATATAGTATGGGATGAATTTGTTGGCATGTGGATCACCCTATTTTTTATTCCACAACTTTCTGTTATGTGGATTGCGATAGCCTTTGTAGCATTTAGGATTTTTGACATGGCAAAACCGTGGCCAATTCGTTGGTTTGATAAACGTATACCTGGCGGTTTTGGTATTATGGTGGATGATGTGATTGCAGCTATCTTTTCATCATTCACCGTTTATATCATGACATTGGTTATTTAAGATGTAATCTTATACTAAAATACATACTTTCCTGAAAGTTTTTTACAAAAATAGATTAAAACATCTTTTGCGACCATCCTAACTTAGTCGAAAGATTATTAAAATAATCATAACCTTTGGTATGAATTAAATTAAATTCATATAAAGATCGGCGAATAATCACATCTTGCGTTGGTTTGACTGGTAAAATAATTTGGCTATCACAGGCAATATTTAAATCAAGCGCAGTAGTTGGAAATTTAAGATGAATTGGATTATTGCCTTTGATAACCAAAGGTCTAACTGCTAACGAATGCGGAAACATTGGCGTAATAATTAATGCATCTAAATGAGGCGCTAAAATAGGGCCTCCAGCCGATAACGAGTAAGCGGTAGAGCCTGTTGGCGTTGCAATAATTAACCCATCAGCTCGCTGTGAAAACGCATTACGTTCATTAATGTAAACATCATAGTCAATCATATGCGCTACAGTGTTAGGAGTGACGACAATTTCGTTTACGGCGAAACTCGAATTAATCAAATTACCATTATCATAAATGGAAACTTCTAATAAAAAACGAGGATCATCCTCATATTCACCGGCAATAACAGGACTTAATTGTTCAATTACTTGTTCATGCGAGATATCCGTTAAGAAACCGAGATTACCTCGATTAACACCAATCACTTTGATTTTATAGTGTGACAAGTACCTAGCCGAACGTAGCATATTTCCATCACCCCCCACAACAATGGCTAGGTCAGCTTGTTCACCAATTGCTTCTAACGAAGCGTAATGGCTAACTGGAAATTGAATATGATCCGCTAAGCGATCTTCAACTAGCACATGAATACCAAGACTAACAAGCCAATCATAAAGCACTTGATGAGTTTCGATTGCCTCTAATTTACGAGGAAGCCCAATGAGACCAATGCATTTAAAAGGTGTATTCATAAAATATCCTTGTTATTCTTTTATATAAACAATATGTATTTTTTCGTCACAGGTCAAAAAATTACATATCAATTTACTGATAAGCTTGTAATCATAAAAATTGTCCCCATAATAACCGTAATTCACTAAGTTTTCGACTACATTATTTGGAGTACCTTATGACAGAGCAAGATAAAAATATGTCAGAAAATGAAACTAACATTGACACACCAGCTGAAGAAACAACAGAGCAAGAAGCTCCAGCGCAACCAAGTCTAGAAGAGCAATTAAACGCAAAAGATGCACGTATTGCAGAGCTAGAACAAGCATTACAGTTGGCTAAAAAAAATGAAAGCGAAGCCATGATTCGTGCGCGAGCTGAAATTGATAATGTTCGTAAACGTGTTGAACAAGATGTTGATAAAGCTCGTAAATTTGCACTAGAAAAATTCTCTAATGAATTATTACCCGTTATTGATAATTTAGAACGAGCTTTAGAATCTACAGATAAAACCAACCCTGAGCATAAAGCTACTGTTGAAGGGTTAGAGCTGACATTAAAATCATTCCTAGATACTGTCAAAAAATTTGGTATTGAAGTGATTAATACTGAAGATTCACAACTAAATCCTGATGTGCACCAAGCAATTAGTATGGTTGAATCACCAGAACATCAATCAGGTCAAATAGTAAATACCATCCAAAAAGGCTATACCTTAAATGGCCGGTTAATTCGTCCTGCGATGGTAATTGTTGCTAAATAGTTATCTTTAGATAGGTTAACCGCCAATCACTGTGGCGGTTAATTTTATTGATTCCGTTGCTCCTCACGAGCAAGTTTCTTCATTTTTTGTTCAATTCGTTGACGTTTTAATGGTGAAAGGTAATCAACAAAGAGTTTACCTTTTAAATGATCCATTTCGTGTTGGATACAAATAGCAAGTAACTCATCGGCATCAATTTCGTAAGGATTGCCATGGCGATCTAGTGCTTTAATTTTGATTTTTTCTGCTCTTGGCACAAATCCACGACAATCAGGAACCGATAAGCACCCTTCCTCAATACCCGTTTCACCTTCTTGGCTTATCACTTCAGGATTGATGATCACATAAACTTGGCTTTTATCTTCTGATACATCAATAACAATAATTTGTTTATGTACATCAACTTGGGTTGCTGCAAGCCCAATACCGTTTTCGTCGTACATGGTTTCGATCATGTTATCAATGATCGTTTGTAGCTCAGGGGTGAACTTGGTAACAGGCTTAGCAACTTTGCGAAGTCGCTCATCAGGAAAACGTAATACCGGTAAAATAGCCATAAATTCTTCGATCTACTCCTCAAATTTCGGGTTTATTCAAACTATTGCTCATTGTAAACATTTATCATACTGATGAATAGCCCTTGTTGGCTATTGGTAGTATTTATCTTATCAATTCAAGATATCTAAATCATTTAAAACGAGTGCGGAAAGATTATGATGAGTAAATATGAATTCTTATTAAGAATTTCAATGGTTGGATATGGAAAACAAAATATTTTTGAAAAAATTGGACAGTTTTTTGCTAACGGTTTACCAAGTAGCATACAAAATGTGCCTTGTTTGTTAAATAAACTAGGATTGTCGGATGTTCAAATAGTGCGTTTTTATGAAACATCATATCTTCATTTAGAGCCAATACTTCAATGGTTAGAATCACCCCACCCACAAAAACACCTTATTGCTTATTGTGATAACGATTATCCTTTATTACTTAAACAAATTTGTTCTCCGCCTTTATTGTTGTTTGTTTTAGGTAATCGACAGTTATTACATTCACCTCAATTAGCTATGGTTGGAAGTCGTGAATTTAGTGAATATGGAGCACAGTGGGGACGATATTTTGCTAGTGAATTAGCTATTAATGGTTTAACAATTACCAGCGGTTTAGCGCTTGGATTAGATGCTATTTGCCATCGTGGCGCACTTGAAGTATCGGGTCATACCATCGCAGTGTTAGGTAGCGGTTTAGCAAAAATTGCACCAAGATCAAATTTAAACTTAGCCAATGATATTTTGGAGCAAGGTGGGACTATTGTGTCCGAATTTTTTCCATTTGAAAAAGCCAGATCCGTCTATTTTCCTCGTCGGAACCGAATTATTAGCGGGTTAAGTTTAGGAACTTTCGTGGTTGAAGCTTCAGAAAAAAGCGGCTCGTTAATTACTGCGCGCTATGCACTTGAACAAAATCGAGATGTATTTGCCTTACCAGGTGATATTAACAATGAAAACTGTAGTGGAACTCACTATTTAATTAAACAAGGCGCTTATTTAGTTTCTAAACCAGTTGATATTTTAGAGCATTATTATAGTTATTTATCAGCAGTAAATAGCTCGTGTAATCAGTTTAAAGAAGAACAAAATAATTCTATTTTGTATCCTGAAATTTTTGCTGTGATTCATCATCAACCTATCCCTGTTGATATTATTGCTCAACAAGTAAATATGTCGATTTCAGAAGTGAGCGTCAAATTATTAGATATGGAACTAGAAGGTTTAATAAAGACGGTAACAGGCGGTTATATTCGTAATCGAGTGATTTAAAATTCAAGATTTTTTTGTTAAAAAGTTTCAGGTAAGTATACGTTTAAGTATAAAAACCACCGATAGGTACCGGTGGTTCACACTATTTTTTATTTATCTTCAATTTCAAGAGCAATTTCAGATAGGATGATACCTGTGTTATCAGCATAGACAAAATCACCTGAGAAGAAAGTCACTCCACCAAAATTAACACGAATATCAATTTCACCAATGCCTTGATCTTCAGCACCAACAGGAATAGCTGCTAGAGCTTGAATGCCAATATCGGCTTCAGCTAGATAATCAACTTGGCGAACAGCACCATAAACAATTATTCCTTCCCATTGATTTTGAACAGCAATATCTACTAGCTCTGCATCAATTAGCGCTCGACGAACAGAACCACCCCCATCAATAACAAGGATTTTTCCTGAGCCGTCTGATTGCAAAATTTCGTATAGTAAGCCGTTATCTTCAAAACATTTAACTGTTACAGCTTGACCTGAAAACGATGCTACACCACCAAAATTACTAAATATTGGTTCAACTACGTTAACATCTTCTGGGTAATAATCGCAAAGAATTGAAGTATCAAACTCCATTATCAAGTCTCCTTTTGCTGTGATATATAAGTTTATTTAGTATAACGCTAATACCAAGTAAAATGATATTAAAATTAAATAAACGTGAACTAACTCAAAATAATCCCCAAACAATAAAGTAAATTAGTCAATAAAGCAAGTTTGACCATCTGTAATAATAAAGGTACCCCTTCTTTGTGCGTATTAAATTGAAAAACCATATAAATATGTTTAATAAATAACGGTAATGTTAATATAAACAAACCGCTCCAGATTGTTTGTAATTTATTGTATGCAAATAAACTTAGCGAACAAAATGCTATGAGTAATAGTAATAAATGATAATATCGCCCCATACATTTACCAATCATTACCACTAAAGTACGCTTATTACTTTTTCGATCTAGTTCTATATCACGAAGGTTATTGATATTAAGCACAGCAACGGATAACAAACCACAGCCTAAAGAAGGTAAAATAATGGATAAAGAGAATACCTTAGTTTGCAAGTAGAAACTACCCATGACGCCAATCAAACCAAAAAAAGTAAGTACTGATAGATCGCCAAATCCAATATAGCCGTAAGGTTTTTTACCCATGGTATAAGTTATTGCGGCAACAATAGATAATAATCCTAATAATATAAAAATAAATAATTCATAAATATTATTACAAGCAAATATAAGCAAAATCAGCCCAAATAAAATACATAAAAAAATATTAATCCATAGCGCTATTTTTAGCTGCTTAAGTGTAATTAAGCCTAATTGTATACCTCGATTATGGGCAGTAAGATTGTTTTGATCGCTACCTTTAATTTCATCTCCGTAATCATTGGCTAGATTAGAAAGAATTTGTAACAATGATGCTGTAATTAATGAAAACAGTAGTATCCAAAAACTAAATTGATGTTGCCAATAAGCTAGTGCATTACCTACTAATATCGCAGAAAGAGAAAGAGGTATGGTTTTTAACCGTAAACTAATAATCCATGGGTAAAATTTATTGTACATTCAATAACGGTATTATTTTTAGTGAAAACTATAAATCATAATAACAGGAATACTGAATCAATTCACTGTGTTAGTAATAAAAAGCTCCTTCAGTAAAACTCAGATTATTTTCCGTATATGCACTTTACCCATATTTATCATTTAGCTACGCATTTTTAAATATCGAAACGTTTTCATTTTTCTAAATATACTTCTAACTTTTCCTTCTCGTAAGGCTGATATAAAAATACCTAACGAGCTATATATTACTCCTAGTAAAAGTATCATAAATATATTTAGCCAGTTATCTGATAAGCTTAACCCCATTTGATTCACTCCTGCAATCATATTGGTTGCCCAAGTTGAAGGTAGAGAATAAGAAACACATTGTACCCATAATGGCATTGCATCAATAGGCCAAATGGTTCCTGAAAGATAGAAAACAGGAGTGGTTAAAAATGCTAATGTAAGATATATCATCTCAGTACGGCGTAAACATTCTGTTAGTAATTTGCTCAAACCTAGCGCCCCAAGTAATAGTGGAAATGTCATGATTAATATTTCGGGAATGCTAGCCAATTGCCGATAACCAAGTATCCAAGGCCATAAACCAAATAATACAATAGATAAAAATAACCAGATAGGTAATAACCCACATAAACTGCCAAAGACAACAATTTTAGGCGGTTTGCCTTGGGGTAGCGAATTTAGGGTGATATTAGTACGAGTTGAAGCAATTAAAAAAGAGTGTTGTAACAACATGACTAACAAACCTGGAAAGGTAATGGCGGCAAAACTGATGCCTGCATTATAAAGTGGTTCAGTTTGGCCTTTTATAGGTGATAAAATAATATTGATCTGTTTATCTGAAAATCCGTTATTACGCATTATTTTAGTATTATATTCAGTCAATATCTGCTGATATATCCCTTTTATATCAACTTGAATTAAACCATTAGCTAAACGACTTGAAGCATCACCATATGCAGGTATTGTAACTTCTTCACCATTTATTAGGCGCTTTTCAAAATCTCTTGGAATTGTGATCACAGCAAAAAGTTTACGATTATTGATATCATCATAAGCCTGAAGAGAGCTTTCATAAATAATTGTATCAATTTTAGAACTTGTTTCTAATGAGCGAATTAAACCACGGCTTGTTGGAGTATGATCTTGATCAACAATTGCTATCGGTAAATTAGTGATAGTTCCATTAATATAAACAAGGCTCATTAATGATACTGACAATAGTAGCAATAACCACATTGGTCGTCCTAACAGATAAAAGAATATTCTTATAAATGAATACCAAAATATTTTAATCATCTAAATTTATCCTCTTACTGTGAATGTAAACGCCTTACTAGACGCTTTCTAACTAACACGGTAATAATAATTGGATAGATCATTAAAATTCCGCATGTTTTTAACACCGACAAATAACTAGAATGACGCAAAAACAGATCGAACAGTTTATTTAGTGCATAAGTTAATGGTTCAAGCGAAGAGATAAATCTAGCAATCCATGGCATGGATAGTTCAGGTACAACAACACCAGAATAAGTTAATGCAAGTCCAACTAAAATACCTATATAAGTATAGGCATCAATAGGAGTTTTAGTAAAAGTGTATAGCAAAATACCAATGCTTTGTGCAGCAATAACATAGAAAAATACCACTATCATCATGGCAAAAGGAGAACCTGATACACGCGCATTAGAAAACAAAACGAGCATAGCAATTTCAAAAATAAGCAGCATAGTAAACCAAATTGTATAAGGTGCTAATTTTCCTAAAACAAAAGGGTAGCTAGGACGAGTTCGCTTTGGCAACTGTGCTAAAATGTGAATTGTTGTGGTTACAACAAATAGCTGCAATAAATGCACTACTGCGGAAAATTGTTGGAAGTACATTGAGTTACCACTAGCATTAAATAAACCATCATAATTAAAGTTAACTTTTGCCAATGAGGGAACTGGCATGCCAATGCTAGTAGCCATGGTGGTTCGATATTGGGTATTGATTGTTGCTATCAACCCAGAATAATCCATGATCGAATATAATCCAGCACTATAATATAACGCATTATAGTAAAGCATTGGTGTAGGTTGGCGACCTGATAATACATCCGCTTCAAAATTAGGTGGAATATAAAGTAGCGCATAAATTTTTGCTTTTTGCAGATCACGCTCAGCATCAAAAAGTTGGCTATCATAATTGATAAGATCTGCATGTGCAGCAGCATTAAGATTACGCACAAGTTCGCGTGATAAGATACTCTTATCTTGATCAATATATCCTACTGGTAAATCATATAATACACCTCGATAAAAAATACTACTAATTAACACAAAAATAATTAGTGGCATAATCCACATTAACCAGTGAAAGGTAAACCGCCTAAAAATTTGTGGTATTTCGGCGTTAAACGCCTCTTTAAAACGATGCCAGAAATCTAACATTATTTGTCTAGCTTCCATAATGTGCTCATACCTGCACGTAAACCTTCAACTGGTACAATAGGATAGAGTCTGACTTCAAAGGTTTTCAAATCAAAATCTCCTGTTGCTCTTGTTGCTCGCTTAGTTGCATAATCGCCCATTGGTGCTATATAACGAATTTCAGCTTCAATCTCTTTGTGATTGAGTGCAGGTACTTCAAGTATAATATGATCGCCTTTGCGAATATTAGACATGATATCTTCACGCAAGTTAAATACAAAATAAGCTTGAGGTAGTTGAATCACTGTTAACAATGGGCTGTTAGCATTAAACAATTCGCCGACTTCAGCAGGAATAGAACCTATTTCGCCCGTTACTTGCGCTTTAACTTGTAAATCATCATATTGTATTTGTAACTGTTTAAGTTGCTCTTCGGCTTCTTCCAATTTAGCTACATAAATTTCACGTTGTTCAATGCGATCTCCATTTTTAGCCTGATCTAAATTAGCTTGTGCTGATTGAACTTGTTGAAAAGCTGAGTCACGTGTTTTTAAAGCATTATCTAAGATAGATTGAGAAACATAGCCTTTAGCCGAAATCGCTTTGTTACGCTCATATTCTTTGGAAGCATTATCATATGCTACTTTTGCTTGCTTAAGAATTGCTTCATAATAACGAATGCTTTCTTCACGAGTTCCATGCTCCGAAAGTGCTAATTGAGCTTTTGCTTGGTCTCGTGCAGCTTCAGCAGCTTTAACTTGAGCTAAAAGTTCAGGGCTATCGAGAGTAATAAGAATATCATTAGGTTTAACATCATCACCTCGATGAAAATGAATAAATTTCACTCTACCTTTGGCTTTAGACGAAACGTTAACATTCGGTGCATCAACTTCACCTTGTAGGATAAACTGACTATTGTGTGAGCGAATTAAAATCGTCATTGATATTAAAATAACGATTAACGCAATAATAGTAAAAACTTTTTTGTTCATAAAATTCTGTATAGAGTGGTATTAAAAAGAGATAAGAAATAGAGAATTAAAATTATTATATGCTTTGTAAAATAAAACATATGTAAAATTTACTCTCGCCCATTATACGAAAATTGCTTTATTTACACAAAATTTATAAATTTAATTTAAAAATGAATTAATATCAATACTAAGTTAGTATAGTGGTAACTGATTTTTTATATCTACTT
>NZ_LZHK01000002.1:0-8341 GCF_001690415.1 Gilliamella sp. Imp1-1 | reverse complement strand
AAAATCCGCTAGTTGTGATAAATGTTTGAAAATATCAACTAATATTCCTTTTTTAGACCACAAATTAAATCGCCTATAGACAGTGCTCCATTCACCAAACTCTTCTGGCAAATCTCGCCAAGGAATACCGGTTCTCATTCGGAAAAGGATCCCTTCAAACGTCATCCGATGCTCGGATTTATTATAAACTCGGCCGGTATTTTTCATTATTTGTAGTAGCTTTTCCCACCGTTTATCTGTTAGCATTGTTCTTGGCATGATGAATCGAGTTATGGTTGTTTTTGGCTGAATTATTATAACTCACATCATGCCGTCTAAAAAATAATCATGAAAGATCAACACGCCCTAATAATTTGCATCACTCAAATAGATTCCCGCTAATGCAACATTTAAACAATGCTATTTTTTATTCTTTATCAATTACTTCTACTTTAATGACTTTGATGCCTCGTTGTATGAGTGCTTCATAATATTTGTCATCTAATTTATTGTCGGTGATGATGGTATCAACAGCATTTAAGTCACACACAACATTAGGACTACGCCTGCCAAACTTGGTTGAGTCAGCTAATAATATTAATTTTGCCGCAGCTTTACTCATGGCAACACTGCCGTGATAGCTTTCATTAAATGTTGTCACGCCCCCTACTAAATCAATCCCATCAGCCCCCATAAATAGTTTATCAAAAGTGTAAGATTCAAATATGGCCGCAGTTGATGCGCTGTTACTGTGAAACGAGGCCGATTTACGGCGAAAAGTGCCACCTGATAAGATAATAGTATGATCATTATTATGCGCAACGAGTTCATTTACAATGTGTAAGCTGTTGGTCATAATAGTCAAATTATTGAAACTTGTCAGTATAGGAATCATCTGAGCAACAGTACTTCCAGAATCAAAAATAATTGAGTCACCTTCTTGGATCAATTTAACTGCTTCGTATGCAATTGATTTTTTAGATCCAATGTTGATGTAGGTTTTATGATCAATAGCTCTATCACCAATTTCACGGTTTAACATGGCACCGCCGTAGGTACGTAAAACTAGACCACTTTGGCTGAGTTGAGTAAGATCTTTACGAATTGTAGTTCCAGTCGTTTTGAAATGCTCAACTAATTCATCGATACTAACTTGCCCATGATTTTGCAGGTATTCTAAAATAGCTGTTTGTCGTTGCCTTACTTTCATATTATGATTCCATCATTATTAGTATATAGGAAATTTTATTTTGCAAACCATTATACTTTATAATGAAAGAAATTACTTTTCAAAATAAAAGATAATTATTAATTGTTTGCTGTTAAGGCAACAATCAACGCACTTTGTGATATTAGGTCGTTTGGAAATATTTTTTCTGGGATTATTTCTGATACAGATAAGCCATGGAGCTGGGAAATAGATTTAGGCAATGCAAATACCGTGATCCCTTTCATTATGATAGAATCAATCACAACTTTATTTTCATCTAATGAAATTGCGATTAATACTCTTGGTCTAAATCGTTTACTTTTACTGCGACCGACACCTAAGTAGCAACCTTTTTGTAAAGCTAGAAACGCTTTATTGAAACGACGAATTTGAAACCAACTAAAAATAATTTGAATACACCAAGCAATAAGTGCTATAGCAACTAGAGTGGTCGTCATATTTAATATTTTTCCATTTTATTTAAGCTAGAATAAAAAGTGCGATAAGTTTAAATTAACTTTCGCACTTTATTTTAACTAGAACATCACTTGTCCACCAGTAATGTTGATTGATTGCCCTGTGCAATATGATGCTTTATCACTTGCATAAAATAGCAATACATCAAGTACATCTTGATAATCACAACCTCGTTTTAAAGGGACTTTATCAATATAAACTTGTTCCACTTGGTTTTCAGGAATACCTAATTTTTTAGCATACTGTGGTATTAACGATTGGAACATAGGGGATTTTAATAAGTTACCTAACATTAATGAGTTTACAGTAATACCGCAATCAGCAAGATCTAGGGCTAGTGATTGTGTTAATCCTACACCACCAAATTTGGCTGCACTGTATCCCGAATTATGTTTGCTACCCACTTTTCCAGATTTCGAATTGATTTGGATAATACGACCAGCGGTATTATGTTTTACCATTAATTTTGCAAATTCACGCGCACATAAGAAATAACCAGTTAAGTTGACATCAACCGATAATTGAAAATCACTTAATGCAAAACTGGTAATTGGAGCTGCACGTGCAATTCCTGCACTGTAGACTAATAAGTCAGAATGTTTAAATATAGCTTCAACGTCTTGCGCTAACTTGATGACACTAGCTTCTTTGGTTGCATCAACAACAAAGCCTTTTGCTGTGCCAGCGCCATATTTTTGATTTATTTCATCTGCAACTTTGTTTGCATTAGCGGCATTCAAGTCTGCAACGGCAACTTTGTATCCAGCATCAGCGATACCTTTACATAAGAATTCACCAAGAGTTTGTCCGCCACCTATAACAACTGCTACTTGTTTCATTTTTTATGTTCCTTAATCATTTACAATTCTAATTTCATCATCCACAAAAAGCTGACTTGGAGTTTCACCTTCTATATGAATGGTTCCTGGTAATTCGGCTTGACTATTACCATCAAATTTTAATGTGATATGACCTAATTCACGGAAATTAACGCTAGCAACATCACCCACCGCGGTAATTTTGTAACTCTGTTTACCTAGATAAATGGTCTGCCCAACTTGTAAATCTTGTTTTAAATCATCATGACTATGCACAAAACAATAATCCGCTAAATCTGCTGGTGCTCCAGTTTTAAACAGGATTAACATACCATCCGTTAATGCATCTTGAGCAAACTCACCAATTTGACTAATTTTTGATTGATAGATAATATTTGACATCATTAACCTTCTTATTTCTTGCTTTCACTTAATCCAAGCTTTTTATTTTTAACGTTAGTTTAAAATGGGATGGAACCATCCCATTTTTTAAACAATCTATTGATAGATAAATAACGATACCGCCCATGCAACTAATACTGTTGGCGCACCAGTTAAAAAGCGGCTAACTAACACCGATGGTACCCCTACTCGAACTGTATCTTGTTTAGCTTCAGCAAGTGATAAACCAACAGGAATAAAGTCACATGCTGCTTGTGCATTAATGGCAAATAATGCTGGTAATGCTAAATGAGGTGGAATATTACCAAGTCCAATTTGAACACCAACTAATGTCCCAATAACTTGAGCAATAACCGCACCAGGACCTAAGAATGGGGAAAGTAATGGAAATGAACAAATTAAGGCTAAAATAACCAATCCAAGCGGATTGTTTGCCAGTGGTACTAGCCCATGCGCAATAAAGTTACCCAATCCAGATGCAATGATGATACCAATTAGTGCCGATACAAACGCCATAAAAGGAAGTATTGTTTTTAGTACAGTGTCAATTGTATCTCGGCCAGCTTGGAAGAAGACAGCAACACCAGACCCCATACCGATACCAATTCTTGCTAACAAACCATCGCTTTGTTCAGTAATTTTTTTGCTGCTGTCATAATCTTTAAATTCAGACGATTTATCGTTTGTTGCTGGTTCGCTTACAACATCGCCTTCTTTTTCTATTAGCTTGATATTGTGAGGTTTTACCGCAGAAACATAAATATCTTCAGCAATATATTGAGCCAGAGGGCCTGATTTACCTGTGGCATGAATATTGATAGTTGGTATACGATTTTTTGGATAAATTCCGCAACGTAATGTTCCTCCACAATCAATCACAGCAACACCAATTTCTTCTTTAGGCGGCTCGCCATCTTTAAAACCATCAATAGCTTCCCAACCTGTTAGATCAACTAAAGTGTCAACTATGGCTGGACGAGTACCTGCTGCAATATAAACAATTTTTTTACCAGCAATAACTGGAAGCTCCAAAGGTCCACCCCAACCTGCTTCGCCTTTTTCAATTTGGATAAATTTTGCCATTTTTTATATTCCTTATTTTTATTATAGATGAACTTTTCTTTCTAACTTGATGCCCATTTTTCTTTCAAAAATGGCAGTACAAAAGTCAGTAATCCACCCCCTAAAGAAGTTAGTACCTAAACCAACAAGGAAATAACTCACAGCAAGAGGGCCTAAAGGTAAATTTAGGGTAGTTAAACCGGCAGCTATTCCCAAATAAACAAAAAGTTCACCAGGGTTAACGTGTGGAAAGAGTCCATTCATTGAATGGCAACTATAAGATGAAGCTGCATAATAACTCGGTTTGTAAAACTCTGGCATAAACCGGCCTAGGCTTAATGTCATTGGATTACAAAATACGAAAGTTCCGATAAGTGGTAATAATAGATATCGAGAAACAGGATTGCCCGCACAAGCTTGCGCTAAACGTTCAATACGTTCTTGCCCAATAAATTTAATCACTGCGTTCATCACAACAAGTAATGAAATTAATAATGGTAATATACTTGTTACCATACCCACAAATACCTTGCCGCCTTCTTGGAATAAACCAATAAACCATTCGGCACCAAATGAAATAGCATCAATCATATTGTCTCCTATTGAGTTAAATTTCGCATTAATGCTATCAATTTTGAAATGCAAAAACTTTTAACTAAATCACACTTTGAAATATTTTCTTTTATTTTGAAAGATATTATTTCAAATAAATAGAAACAAGAAAAAGTAAGAGATAAAAAAACCATAGGTTACTGAAATAGCAATGATAGTAAAAAATTAACGTTTTTTATTGGACATTCACATTAAGTTGGCGTAATTTTGTCAATACGGGGATTTATTATTCAATTTAAAGGAGAATATATCATGGCTAAAAGTACGGCTTCTGCTAAAAAACTACAACAATCAGCTATTTTGTTTCCTACTGATTTAGGACAAAAGGCATCAAAAGATATTTCTGGAGCAATGAATTCTGTTTTAGCAGACGTATTTGCTTTATATTTAAAAACTAAAAACTTTCATTGGCATGTTAGTGGCCCTCATTTCCGTGATTACCACTTAATGTTAGATGATCAAGGTGAAGAGCTATTTGCAATGACAGATCCGATTGCGGAACGCGTCCGTAAGTTAGGTGGAACAACTCTACGCTCAATTGGTCACATTGCTAAATTACAAAGTATTTCTGATAATGATGCAGATTTCGTTGAACCATCAGATATGCTTGCCGAGCTATGCCAAGATAATGTAAAACTAACAGAACGTATGCGTGTTGCACATGATATTTGTGATAAATACAATGATACCGCTACTGCCAGTTTAATTGAAGAGTGGATCGATCAAACAGAACAACGTGCGTGGTTCTTATTTGAAGCAGGCCGAAAAGTCGACTCATCAGGACATTAACAAATACTATTAATTTAAGAGGTATTAAAAATACCTCTTATAAAAAAAGTGGAGATTTAAGATGAGTAAAAAAATTGCTGTACTAGTAGGGAGTTTACGCAAAGACTCTTATAACTTAAAAGTAGCAAAAGTTTTTCAAAAAATCGCACCACCATCACTTTCATTACAAATTATTCAAATTGGCGATTTACCTTTATATAATGAAGATATTGATAATGATACCCCTCCTGCCTCTTATACTCGTTTCCGCAAAGAAGTAGCCGATTGTCAAGGTGTTATTTTTGTGACACCAGAATATAATCGTGGAGTTCCTGCTGTTATCAAAAATGCAATAGATGTTGGTTCTCGTCCTTATGGTAAGAGCATTTGGTCTAAAAAAGCCGCTGCAATTGTTTCCGTTTCACAAGGTGCAATTGGTGGGTTTGGCGCTAACCATCAACTTCGTCAATCATTAGTATTTCTTGATATGCCGACATTACAACAGCCTGAAGCTTATATTGGTAATGTAGCTTCTGCTTTTGATGAAAGTGGTAATATTACTGAAAAAAGTAAAGAATTCTTATCCCTTATTATTAATAGCTATGCAAGTTGGGTTGAAAAGTTAAGCTAATAACTCTTTATTTTAAGATTCACAGTCAATATAATTGACTGTGTTTTCTTAACAAGTAAGTTAACTATTTTTTGCCATGCCTATATTTTTTCCTAATAGTGAACAAGAATTATTGCAACGAGCTCAGTTAGCAGCAGGTTATACTTTTGGCGAGATAGCACAATACTTAAACATACCTATACCGAATAATTTAAATAAACAAAAGGGTTGGGTAGGCAATCTTATTGAAACTTTTTTAGGAGCAAATGCTGGTAGTAAAGCTGAGCAAGATTTTGCTAATCTTGGTATAGAGCTTAAAACTATTCCTGTTGATAAACACGGTAAACCACTTGAAACAACCTTTGTTAGTGTCACACCATTAATGGCTAATCATGGCGTTATTTGGGAGACAAGCCATGTCAGATATAAACTTGCAAAAGTGCTTTGGATTCCGATAGAAGGTGAAAGAACTATTACTCTCGCAAATAGAAAAGTTGGAAAACCTATTATGTGGACACCAACTAAAGAACAAGAACAACAGCTCAAACAAGACTGGGAAGAGTTAATGGATATGATAGCACTAGGGCATGTTGAAAAAATTACCGCTCGATATGGTACTTATTTACAAATTAGACCTAAAGCAGCCAATGGACAAGCTCTTACCAAAGCAATTAGTGAAAATGGTGATATCATTTTAACTCGACCACGTGGATTTTATTTAAAAAAAGCATTTACAATGCAAATTTTAAATACTGTTGTAACATACTAATTTTAATTACTTTTTATAGCTGGCATTAATATCCCATTATTTAATACCTAATTTATAATATTAAAAATTTTAGTTGCTCCCAGATCTATTTTAAATATAGTTCAAAGAATATCAAGCATTAAAATTTTAGAATTTCTTTGATAATTATAAAGTTTTTTCTTTTTAATAGGTAAATCATCTACTTCTGCTGGATTAAAACCTTTTTCTCTAAACCAATGAATACTACGTGTAGTTAAAACAAATATTTTCTCGAGCCCTAGCTGGATTGCTTTTTCTGTTAACTTTTCAATTAAGTCATCTCCTCGAGATGAATTGCGATAATCAGGATGAATAGCTACACAGGCCATTTCTCCCATTTTTTCTTCAGGATATGGATAAAGCGCAGCACAACCAATTGTCATATTATCACGTTCAATAATAGTAAATTTATCGATCTCCATTTCTAACTGCTCACGTGAACGTTTAACCAAAATACCTTGTTCTTCAAGTGGGCGTATGAGTTCTAAAATTCCTCCAATATCGTTAATAGTTGCTAAACGCACTTGTTCAGAATGTTCCATCGCTACTTGTGTTCCAATCCCGTCACGAGAAAATAATTCTTGTAAAATTGAGCCATCAACCAAATAACTTACCAAATGGCTTCGTCTGACTCCACTACGGCATGCTTTAGATGCTGCACGTAAAAAACGTGCTTCACTAGATAAAGGTTTACCTTGCTGCTCTTTTTTGTTGACATAATTATCCGCATCAACAGGATAAAGGTCGGTAATAACACAACCGTTTTCATCAAGTACTCCTTGTTCAGCACAAAAACTGATTAATTTATCCGCTTTTAAGCGAATAGCAACTTCGGTTGCGACATCCTCAGACGCTAAATTGAAACTTTCACCAGTAACCGAAACGCCAACAGGGCCTAGTAACACAATTGAGCCACGATCTAATTGTTCAGCTATAGCTTCGTTGTTTATACGACGGATTTTACCTGTATGACAATAATCAACCCCATCATCTACTCCTAAAGGTTGTGCAATCACAAAATTACCACTCACAACACTTATATGAGCTCCTTGTAATGGAGTATTATTTAAACTCATTGATAAACTTGCGGTAATATTGAGTTGTAATGAACCTGTAACTTGTTTAATGATGTCTAGTGTTGTTGCATCGGTAATACGCGTATTTTTATAATATTTAGGTGTGATATTATGATTTTTTAAAGATTCATCAATCTGATTGCGAGCACCATTAACAATAACAAGTTTAATACCAAGACTATAAAGTAAACCAATATCACTGATAATACTCGAATAATTATTACTTTTTAACACTGCGCCTGTGAGCAAAATTACAAATGTTTTACCATGATGTGCATTAATATAAGGTACTGAATGTCTTAAGCCATCAACTAACTCAGTTGTACGTTCTTTCATTTTCACAACCACCTCAAACTGAATACTTATTCACTTTTTGTGTATTTTTATTTATTTTTGGTTTTATGGCAAGCAATATTTCAAGAATCTAATAAAAATCTTAAAATTTGCTATTAATAAAAGTTAATGGCTTAAGCTTAATGATTTTTGATTAAGTAATAATGGATTAACAAAATATTGAATTGTTAAATACGAAAATAAATT
>NZ_LZHK01000001.1:0-26035 GCF_001690415.1 Gilliamella sp. Imp1-1 | reverse complement strand
AACTAATAATCAAATGTTTTCAAATTAAATTAAATAGAAATATAAGTAGGTATAAATATGGAAGAATCTTTTAAACCCCGTAATTTATCGATTAGTTAATTATTTGGTGATACAAAAAACCTTTATAAAATACCAAAGTATCAAAGACCTTATAAATGGGAAAGTGAACAAGTTGAACAGTTATGGGACGATATTTTAGAATCATATGAAAATGACGTACCAAATTACTTTCTTGGCTCTGTTATTACAGCAAATTCTTATGATGAACCTAATTCCCCTTATATTGATGTTGTCGATGGACAACAAAGATTAACAACGTTAATGATACTATTTTGCGTTATACGTGATTATTTTCCGAATCTTAATCTACATGATAATTTAAATCCCCTTTCTGTAAATATTGATATTATCCGTTCTGCAATAATCTTTAATAGCCGAGCTTCACGTTTAAGATTACACACTCATAGCTCTCATCAATCTGATTTTGAAGCGTATATTTTAAACGAGGGAGCAACAAAAATATTGCCTCCTCCATATAAATATCAAATTAAAAATGATCAAGAACCCAAATTCAAATTTATTAATACAGCACTAATTTTTAAAGAGAAATTAAATTCTTTACCTGAAAATAAACTTGGAGAGTTAATTAATTACTTGTTTTACCAAGTTAAAATTATACGTATCGATTGTACTAGTCGTGATTTTGCTATTAAGTTGTTTCAGGTGCTCAATAATAGAGGTTTAGATTTAACTTCTGCTGACTTAATAAAAAGTTTTTTATTAGAAAAGCTTTATAAAAAATATAAAGATGATTTAGCCACTTCAAAATTAAAAGAAGATAGTTTTATGTCTGATTGGCGTGAAATGGAGCAGCTCATTAAACAATGTGACGATATAAGTTTAAATGATTTGTTTATTATTTATGCACATTATTTATTAGGCTCAAATCAAAAAAAATCATTCACTGAAGAGCTACAAAGCTTATTCGAAAATCAAGATCCTAATCAAGTCATAGCCTCATTAAAACAATTTGTTATTAATTATTACGAAAAAATATATTGTTCAAAAGATAAAAATATTTATTCGTTCCAATATTTGAGATGGAGTAATTATTGGAAAGCGATATTAATGACAGCCATTACAACAAATTATAAAGATTTTGATGAATTAGTTTTTGAACTAAGACGCTTTTATTATTTATATTGGATTGCGGGAAAAACATTATCCCAAGTAAAGCAGACTTCTTTTAATGTCATTAAAGCACTGAAAGAAAAAAAACATATCAATTATTTAAAAGCAATCTTTTCAAATAAGTTAAATTCCGAAAAGATTTATGAATTAGCGATATCTCAGCTAACTTCTAATATGGTTGATAAAGAAGCATGGATTAAACCTCTTTTGATTTTAATTGAGTATGATCTAACCGATCAATCTAATCCTATTTTATTAAAACTTAATAATGACTTGCACCTTGAACATATATTACCTAAAAAATATAAGACTATTGCAGAATGGAATCATATCACCGAAGAAGTAAAAAACAGATGGTTACATAGTATTGCTAATTTGACATTATTAAGCGGTAAAAAAAATATTGATGCTAGTAATAATCCTTTCAATGTCAAAATGATCGTATATCAGGGTAATCATACTAATAACACGACTGCTTTTCGCCTTTCTCAAAAAGTATTAGATGATTTTAATCAAAAAACATTTGATCAACAATGGCATGAAGATGCATTAAAAGATCGTTATAATTGGATACTTGCACGATTAGAAAAATTATTAGCTATAGATTTTACATTAGTAAAGCAGATAGATACCCCCAAAATGGCAAAATAATGATCAATCAACTAATATGATGTGTAGGAATCAATTGCGTTGGTTATAGGAAATAGTCAGTTAAACTACTGTAATAAATTTTCATAAAATAAAATTAACGCCGTATCACCAACAAGCGATATGGCGTTAATATCATAAAGAAAATTATTATCAATTTGAATAAACGTATTACGGCCATTCATTCAACCGTTTGTAATACAAAAAGACTTCATGAAGCACTAACTCTCCCAGACATATCTTTTTATATATTTCTAAACCGCCTACACGGCAGTGAACCATTAGTGTTAATTAACTCAATTAAAGAAAAATTTCTAAACTGCCTACTCGGCGGTAAACAATATAACCAGTAGCAACAACACCCAGCCATTTTTCTAAACCGCCTACACGGCGGTAAACAATTTTATGATAGTTAAAGTATCAAAATAGGTGTTTCTAAATATTGGCCTCGGCGACCTCAGGACTAAGGTCTAAGGTCCAAGGAGCAAACAACATAAGTGCTGTAAAACGGGAAGTACCCATAGAAGTTGCCAAAGTGTGAGCCCACATTGAACGGGTGGCTATCCTTAACCTTAGCAGCTTCCGTCCAGTAGTCGTCGTCGGTATCGCTCATCCAGTAGTTGTCGTCGGTATCGCTCGTCCAGTAGCGGTTGTCGACAAAGTTAGCACCAGTGTAGCCGTACATGCAGCCCCACTCGGAAAAAAAGCCTGCACCAATATAGCGCATGTAATTATTATCTGATGAAGATGGGCTGGCGCCTACAGGAAAACGAACACCTGTACTAACCGCGTTAGTTAAATCCCTGATCCTTGGCATCCGGTAGCCTATATTATTACACCATGCTAACTGGTCACTATGACGTCTACCATTAACATATCCATTGGGATTATCCCGAACGACGAACCACTGCCTCAACACAAATCCATATTTTACTACCTCAATGCCATATCTATCTCTACCCACTAACTCAAACGTTTGCGGTAACTTTGGTACAGCAATTCGGCTAGGATTTGGATTATCCCATTGATTTCTGGCCTCTGGACCTGTTAACTTAACACGGGCGACAACTTTTGCAAAATCCTCCCAAGGAATCCAATAGTCATTATTAGCTACAACATTTGTCACTGTTGCAGTAATTCCCTCATGCGTAACAGGTTTCCATGTCAAGTCTCTCACATCTATTCCTGTTATAAGTAAATCAAAATATAAATTATGCGCTCCTGTAGTTGGAAAATTGAGGTTGTATGATTCAGGATTGATTGATTGAACTAGGAAGCCCTTCTTAGGATTCCATATGTCAGCTGGACCTGCGTACTCGTCATTACCCAAAAATAGATTCGGCCTTGCATAATGGATAACTGCCGACGGTAGCAGTATTGCATCACTACGATTACCCGTTCGAACCTTTTTGCCATTCGCCTGTACATTCCATAAAGAAGACAATAATAACAATATCAATACTAACGGAACTTTTCGGAATAATTTTGATAATAATTTGAAAAATAACTTTGAAGATATAAACGTGGTGGGGTTAAAAATCCAACTAGTGTGTTTATCTGATAAATTTAAGACATAGGTTTGCCAGTGTTGGGGTTTAAAATGATAATGCATTACGGTTCACCTGTCAAGTAAATTAATGATTTATTTTAATTTTTATGTTTATTTGATTGTTTAATAATCTATTCCTTTAAGGTGTTAAAGTATAGCCATTTTAAAAAAACTTGGCTAGTTTTTTATGCAATTTTTTAATTAGAATACGGTGTTAGGTTTTGTAAGTCTTAACTTTTGTGGAAATAATGAATATTGGTGATAATTTCTAAACCAAGGAATTAGTGAATTACCTAACAACCAATGAACATATAATCCTTACCATGTTATAAGATGTATTACGCCCATAAAATCGCTCAGGTAGAGTATTGATTTTATTTAATTTTTTATTTTAATTAAAATCAACCAGTTATACAGAAATTTCTACTTTTATACAAAAGACCACCTACTCGACATTGAAGTGTCTACTATTGATGCACGTTTAACTTTACATTTTCTAAACTGCCTACACGGCAGTGAACTAGAAGCTAATATACTATCAATATAGTATGTAAAAAGGCAAATAGGTATTTAGGTTTTAAAAACCCTTTTTTTAGAGATAAATTTAATTTATTGATTTTATTAACTTTTAAAATATAGCTAAAAAAAGGGTTTTGTTTTTAGATTTTGTTGCTTTGTTATTTTTTAAGATTTCCCAACCTTAAAGTTCAAAATACCCATTGGCTGAGTTTTTAATAAACACCCCAGATGGAAAAATAACAACAAATCAGCTATGCTATAGCACCTATAACAGGTAGCTATAAAATGGCTAATATGAAAGTAAAAATTAGTGACTTTCTGATTAGGCTGCACCGATTTTTTATTTAGGAATTTTGAAAAATATGACATCTAATAACGCTAAATCAATTACCGAAACGCAACAACGCGATCAACTACAACGACAAATTTGGAAAATTGCCGACGAAGTCCGTGGTGCTGTCGATGGTTGGGATTTTAAACAGTATGTACTTGGTTCTTTGTTTTATCGCTTTATTAGTGAGAATTTTGCCAATTATATTGAAGGTGGCGATGAGAGTATTGATTACAGCACATTATCCGACGATGTCATTAACGATGAAGTTAAAAAAGACGCAATAAAAACCAAAGGCTATTTTATTTATCCTAGCCAATTATTTTGTAAAATTGTAGCTGAAGCTAATACCAATCCAAGTTTAAATACCGACTTGGCAAATATTTTTAATGCAATTGAAAGCTCAGCCATTGGTTATCCTTCAGAAAGCGATATTAAAGGATTATTTGCCGATTTTGATACCACCAGTAACCGATTAGGTAATACGGTTGCAGATAAAAACAAACGGTTAGCCGCAGTACTTAATGGTGTTGCCGAGCTTAATTTTGGCGATTTCGCAGACAATAAAATCGATCTGTTCGGCGATGCTTATGAGTATTTGATTTCTAATTATGCCTCGAATGCTGGTAAATCAGGTGGTGAATTTTTTACGCCGCCGAATGTGTCGAAATTGATCTCACAATTAGCCTTACATAATCAAAAAAAGGTCAATAAAATCTATGACCCGGCGGCAGGTTCGGGTTCTTTATTGTTACAAGCGAAAAAACAGTTTGACGAGCATATTATTGAGGATGGATTCTTCGGTCAAGAAATCAACCATACCACTTATAACCTTGCTCGAATGAATATGTTTTTACACAATATCAACTATGATAAATTTGAAATTGCCTTAGGGGACACGCTGCTTAATCCCAAATTTGGCGACGAAAAGCTATTTGATGCCATTGTTTCAAATCCACCCTATTCAATTAAATGGATTGGTAGTGATGATCCAACCTTAATCAATGATGACCGATACGCACCTGCCGGTGTACTGGCACCCAAATCGAAAGCCGATTTTGCCTTTATTATGCATGCACTAAGTTACCTGTCCGAGTGTGGGCGAACGGCAATTGTTACCTTTCCGGGGATATTTTATCGTGGTGGTGCGGAACAAAAAATTCGCAAATATTTGGTCGATAATGATTTTGTCGAAACTGTAATCTCGCTCGCACCAAACTTATTTTATGGCACATCGATTGCGGTTAATATTTTAGTGCTTGCAAAAAATAAAACCGTTAAAACAACACAATTTATTGATGCTAGCAAACTGTTTAAAAAAGAGACCAATAATAATGTACTCACTGATGAACATATTCAAGAAATTATGCAAGTATTTGCTAGCAAGCAAGATATCGAATATTTTGCTAAATCAGTCGATAATCAAACCATTGCGCAAAATGACTATAATCTATCGGTCAGTTCGTATGTTGAAGCCGAAGATACCCGTGAAGTGATTGATATCACACAATTAAATACCAACATTGTCGAAACGGTAAAAAAAATAAACACACTTCGTGCTGATATAGATGAAATTATTAAAGAGATTGAAGCATGAGCAATGATAATATCCTTATTTACCATGATAATAACCAACAAATTCGTGTTGAGGCACGATTTGAAAATGAAAATATTTGGTTAACTCAACGCCAAATTGTTGAACTTTTTCAAACTGCGAAATCTACACTAAGCGAGCATATTAAAAATATTTATGCAGATGGTGAATTACTCCCCGAAGCAACTGTTCGGAAAATCCGAACAGTTCAAAAAGAAGGCAGTCGGAATGTCACTAGAGAGTTAGAATATTACAATCTGGACATGATTATTTCACTTGGTTATCGGATTAACTCGAAAATAGCTACACAATTTCGCACTTGGGCAACAAGCATCCTTAAAGAGTACCTGAAAAAAGGTTTTGTGTTAAATGACGATCGTTTAAAAAACCTAGGTGGTAACAGCTATTGGAAAGAACTTCTTGATCGTATCCGAGATATTCGCTCTAGTGAAAAAGTAATGTATCGACAAGTTTTGGATTTATATGCCACAGCGATTGATTATGATCCAAACACCAAAGCTAGTGCCGATTTTTTCAAAATAGTACAAAATAAATTACACTATGCAGCACACGGCAATACCGCTAGTGAAATTATATATTTTAGAGTTGACAGTAATAAACCTTTTGCAGGGTTAACTCACTTTAAAGGAAGCTGCCCGACACAAGCAGAAGCAATGGTAGCCAAAAACTATTTAACTGAACAAGAATTACGTGTGCTCAATAATCTGGTTTCGGCCTATTTTGATTTAGCTGAACTGAATGCCATTGAAGAACGTGAAATGCGGATGGTTGATTATGTGCGAGAATTAGATAATATTCTTTCATCTACAGGACGCCAGTTACTTGAAAATTCTGGTTCAATTTCTCATCATCAAGCAGAAAACAAAGCCAAATTAGAATATAAAAAATTTAAAGCCAAAACGCTAGCCCCAGTGGAAGTTTCATATCTTAAAACTATAAGCGCATTAGAGAAAAAAGCGAAACAGGAAAGCCGCAAAAAATGAATGATAGACTAAATATGCAAAATAGTATCGCGAAATTACTTGATAATGTTACAGTTGAGTGGAAGGCTTTGGGGGACGTGGCAGAAGTTGGAACAGGTAATGCAAATAGGCAGGATGAAAATGAACATGGACAATATCCATTTTATGTTCGTTCCAAAAACATATTAAAATCAAAAAACTTTCAGTTTGATGAAACCGCAATAGTCATTCCAGGAGAAGGTGGCATTGGTGATATTTTCCATTATATTGAGGGGAAGTATGCATTACATCAAAGAGCATACAGAATTCATGTATTTTCAAATAAACTAAATACAAAATATTTATATTATTTAATGTGTGATAAATTTAAACAATATATTTTGACTAAATGTGTTGGGGCTACCTCTATTTCAATCAGAAAACCAATGCTTGAGCAATTTCAGATTCCCATCCCCCCTCTACACATTCAAACCGAAATAGTCCGTATTTTAGACACATTTACAGCCCTCACAGCAGAGCTCACAGCAGAGCTTACTACACGGAAAAAACAATACAACTATTATCGGGATAAATTGTTGACTTTTCAAGAGGATGAAGTTGAGTGGAAGGCTTTAGGGGAGGTTGGTCAATTAATTCGTGGCAATGGATTACAAAAGAAAGACTTTACCGAAACAGGTGTGCCTGCTATTCATTATGGGCAAATTTATACTTACTATGGAACTTTTGCTACTGAAACTAAATCATTTGTTTCATCTGAATTAGCAAAAAAATTAAAAAAAGCTAAATATGGCGATATTTTACTTGCGGGAACAAGTGAAAATATTAAAGATGTAATGACTCCTTTAGGATGGCTTGGTGGAGAAATTGTTTTTTCTGGAGATATGTACGCATTCAGACCTAATAATGTCGTTAATACTAAATATTTAACATATCTTTTACAGACAACCCATTTCCAGAAGTTTAAAGAAAAATATGCTAATGGTACTAAAGTAATTCGTATCCAATCTGAAAAGTTTTTAACCTTCAATATCCCAATTCCTCCACTCAAGGAACAAGCCCGTATTGTCGAAATCTTAGATAAATTCGATGTGCTAACAAATTCCATTACTGAGGGTTTACCGCGCGAGATTGAATTACGCCAAAAACAGTACGAGTACTATCGGAATTTATTACTTAACTTTTCCGTGGAGACACAATGACAAAAGATTTAACGACTTCTACGATTAGCCGGCAAAATATTTTAAATAATAACTTTGCACTGGAAAAAATAGAATCAACGCTTGCACTAGGTGGGATTTGTTGGTGCGATAAAACTTTTTTTACAAAAACACAAGTAGCGCAAATTTTAACTATTGATGAACGAACAATCGACAGATATATAGAAAGCCATAAAGATGAGCTTATAAAAAATGGCTATAAAATAATAAAAGGTAAAGAATTAAAATCATTCAAGGAGTATGTCGACGACATGAATGTCGTCGACATATCAAGAGCCCCGTCCTTAGGTATATTTTCATTTAGAACTGTCCTTAATATCGCTATGTTAGTAACAGAAAGCGAAAAAGCAAAATTAATTAGAAGTAAAATCCTTGATATTGTCCTTGATGTTATGGTTCAAAAATCAGGTGGACATACTAAATACATTAATCAACGCGATGAAGACTATTTGCCATCAGCTTACAAAGAGTATAACTATCGAAAAGAGTTTACAGAGGCTTTAAACCTCTATTTAGATGCTAATAAATGGAAATATGCTAAATACACAAATAGAATATACGAAATTGTTTTTTTAGAAAATGCAGCTGAATATAAAAAGATTTTAACCTTAACAGAAAAAGACTGTGTAAGGCAAACTATGTATGCTGAAGTACTTAATGCTATTGCGAGTTTCGAGCATGGACTAGCGATAGAAATGAAGCAGGCATCAGAAAAGCTTGAGCGAAAATTAACAACCGATGAAATGGATAAATTAATCGAAAGTGCGTCACAAAACCCTTATTTAGTGCCACATATACATGATGCTAGAGCTAAAATGGCTAGTCGCGATTTATGTTTTCGAGATGCTTTGCACAATAAACTAGAAGCCTATATTCAATCCGTACCACAAAGCGACTTTGATAAGTTTTTGGGAGAAACAAGTAAATCTCTAGAAGAGCGATTATCCGATCCTGAAACTTTAGCCGTTTTCAAAAGGTTAAAAGATAGATGAAACCATCCATATTTTATTTTGATATAAAACATGCTATTAAATTACACGATTGGATCATAGATAACAGTGGTGGAATGCCTGGACAACGTGAAATAGGATTACTTGATAGTGCGTTAGAGCATATTCAAAATGATGATTATTACCCTTCATTTGAAGAAAAACTCAAACATTTAATTTATGCTGTTAATAAATTTCACCCATTTAATGATGGTAACAAGCGCTCTAGTTTAGCTTTAGCTGCCTATTTTTTAGAATTAAACAATTATCAATACTGCGTTAAAAAATTTATTCAAGAAATGGAAGAAATTGTTGTATGGTTAGCTGAAGGAAAAATAAACGATAATTTACTACTTGAAATAATCGATTCTATTATTAATGAGAATGAATTTAGTGAATCTTTAAAACTTAACATAATTGAAACATTATGGATGAATAACTATGATAATTACAACAACCCCCATCGCCGAAACAAATAGCTATATTATTTTAGATAACTACAACAAACTTGAAGAATCAGCAGCTGTTTATCAAACTGAAACGGATTTAGAAAATGAATTTATTCATGATTTAGCTCGACAAGGCTATGAATACTTACCGAATTTAAATACGCATGAAAAGTTATTAGCCAATATTCGCGAGCAATTGCAAACACTAAACAAAATGCAATTTACGGATGATGAATGGCAACGTTTTGTATTAGAGTATTTGGATAAACCCAATGAATCGATGATCGATAAAAGTCGCAAAATCCACCACGATCATATTTACGATTTTGTTTTTGATGATGGTCATATCCAAAATATCAAGCTGTTAGATAAAAAAAAGGTTACTAATAATAAATTACAAGTTATCCATCAATTTCAGCAAACAGGTAATTATGCAAATCGTTATGATGTGACGATTTTAGTTAATGGCTTGCCGCTTGTTCAAGTTGAACTAAAAAAGCGTGGTATTGCTATTCGTGAAGCCTTTAATCAAGTGCATCGCTATAGTAAAGAGAGCTTTAATCAAGACAATTCACTATTTAAATATTTACAACTGTTTGTTATTTCAAATGGTACCGATACACGTTATTTTGCTAACACGACTAAACGTGACAAAAATAGCTTTGATTTTACAATGAATTGGGCGAATGTTAAAAACGAGCCGATAAAAGATCTAAAAGACTTTACCGCCACCTTTTTTGCCAGCCGAACGCTGTTAAATGTGTTATTGACTTATTCGGTGCTCGATGTGAATGACACATTGTTAATTATGCGCCCTTACCAGATCGCCGCCACCGAGCGTATATTATGGAAAATCATTAGCGCTTATCATGCCAAAAAGTGGAGTAGCTTACAAAGTGGGGGTTTTATTTGGCACACAACAGGTTCTGGCAAAACATTAACCAGTTTTAAAACGGCACGCCTTGCAACCGAATTAGAATTTATTGATAAAGTTTTTTTTGTGGTGGATCGTAAAGATCTGGATTATCAAACCATGAAAGAGTATCAAAAATTTTCAAAAGATAGTGTGAATGGTTCAAATAGTACCGCAGGGCTTAAGCGCAATATTGAGAAAACCGATAATAAAATTATTGTCACCACTATTCAAAAGCTTAATAATTTAATGAAAAGCGATGATAGTTTAGCAATCTATGATAAACATGTGGTATTTATTTTTGACGAAGCGCACCGCTCCCAGTTTGGCGAAGCTCAAAAAAACTTAAAGCGTAAATTTAAAAAATATTACCAATTTGGTTTTACTGGTACGCCGATTATGCATACTAACGCAATCGGAACGCAAACTACAGCGGATGTTTTTGGTCGTGAACTACACGCTTATGTATTAACCGATGCAATTCGTGACGAAAAGGTACTAAAATTTAAAGTTGACTATAATGATGTGCGTCCTAATTTTAAATCGATAGAGCAAGAACAAAATCTCGAAAAACTCAGCGCTGCTGAAAATAAAAAAGCATTGCTCCACCCAAACCGTATTGAGCAAATCACACAATATATTCTGAATAATTTTAAACAAAAAACCCACCGATTAATGGGCAAAAGTAAAGGGTTCAATGCCATGTTTGCAGTGAGTAGTGTCGATGCGGCTAAACTCTATTATGAATCATTCAAAAAATTACAAGAAGGTGCAAATCAGCCGTTAAAAATAGCCACGATATTTTCTTATTCTGCTAATGAAGAACAAGATGCACAAGGTAATTTTGCCGATGAAAGTTTTGAAATTGATGCCTTAAATCAGAGTGCTAAAGAGTTTTTAGCTTCTGCGATATCAGATTATAATCAGATGTTTAAAACTAACTTTGATGTCAGTAGCGATCAATTTCAAAACTATTATCGCGATTTGTCTTTAAAAGTAAAAAATCAAGAAGTCGATCTATTAATTGTCGTTGGTATGTTCCTTACTGGCTTTGATGCTCCAACACTTAATACCCTATTTGTCGACAAAAACCTGCGGTATCATGGGTTAATTCAAGCCTTTTCACGCACCAATCGTATCTATAATGCCACCAAAACCTTTGGTAATATTGTGGCGTTTCGTGATTTAGAACAAGCGACCATTGATGCAATAAAAACATTTGGTAAAAGTAATACTCATGAAGTAGTGTTAGAAAAAAGCTTTAAGGAATACATGGAAGGGTTTACTGATAAAGATTCAGGTAATTTCCACAATGGCTATCTAGCCATCGTTGCCGAGTTACAAGAAAAGTTCCCACGCCCTGATGAAATTATCAAAGAAAAAGATAAAAAAGAGTTTGTTAAATTATTTGGTGAGTACTTACGTGCTGACAATATATTACAAAATTATGATGAATTTGTTGCATTAAAGGATTTCCAACAATTAGATATGAAAGATGCGCAGGCGGTTTTAGAGTTTAAAGAAAAGCATTATGTGACTGATGAAGATCTGCAAAAAATGCAAGCAGTTAAACTACCGACTGACCGCACAATTCAAAATTATCGTTCAACTTATAATGATATTCGTGATTGGCTACGCCGAGAAAAAGAAGCCAATCAACAAGATCAGCAAAGAGTTGACTGGGATGATGTAGTTTTTGAAATAGATCTATTAAAATCACAAGAGATCAATTTGGATTATATTCTTGAGTTAATTTATGAACAAAATAAACAAGAAAAAACCAAACAGGACATTGTCGAAGATGCTAAGCGATTAATTCGATCAAGCTTAGAAAATCGAGCTAAAGAAGAGCTAGTTGTAGAGTTTATAAAACAAACTGATCTTGATGCTATTCCAGATAAAGCCTCGATTATTGATGCGTTTTTCTTGTATGCGCAGCAAGAGTTACAGGTAGAGCTTAATTCCTTAATTGAAGATGAAAATTTAAATGAAGCGGCAACAAAACGCTATATTGCATCATCATTAAAGCGAAAATATGCAACCGAAAACGGCACAGAGCTGAACGAGATTTTACCAAAAATGAGCCCACTCAATCCTCAATATTTAATTAAAAAGAACCGAGTCTTTGAAAAGATCGCCGCATTGGTTGAAAAGTTTAAGGGTGTTGGTGGTGAAATTTAATTATTAACAGTTAAATTCGCTAATAATTAAAGGAAGATGAATGATCGATTTCTTATTCATCTTCCTAATAATTCATCATTCAAACTTACTTTGAGTGATTTTGTATACAAAATCTTGCATTTTCGTAATGATAAATGATTTTTGAAAAATCAAAAGGTTCACCAGACGAGGTATAAAATATTTCTTCAACACAAAGTGCAGGTTCGCCAGGTTGCAATCCTAAACATGGTGCCATTTTTTCATCAAGTTTTATTACCTGTAAATATTTATCAGAAAAACCAATATTAATATTATAATTTTCCTGAATGTAATTAAAAATTGAGTTTTCTACAATTTCTTTATTTAAATAACAAATTAACTTTTTACGGTAATATGACTGTTCTAAGCCATATAATTTATCTTCAACATAGCGCAATCTTTTAACAAAATAGACTTCTTCGTTATCATCACATTGTAGATTTTCTTTAACTTTTGCACTGGGCTTGATGATATCAACATTAAGTACTGTCGAAGAACCATAAACATCTTCTAGATCGACAGTAAAACCATGACTTTGCAAAAAATTGAGATAGCCTCTTTTTTTACGTTCACGAACAAAAATACCACTACCTTGCACTTGATAAATAACGCCCTGCCGCTCAAGACAGTTAAGCGCTTTAACAATTGTACTACGACTGACCTGATATTGATTAATTAGCCCGTCAATATTAGCAAGCTGAGTGCCTTTGGACAGTTGTTTTTGATAAATCATCTGTTTGATTTTTTTTGCAACTTCTTGATATTTAACCATTTATATTTTTAATTTAATCAATAATTAAAATAGTATTTTATACAGCTTATTTTTAGTTTTAAATTAAATAATATAAAAATTCGATCTAGATCACAAACAATATAATTGTTAATTAACAATTTTGAAATTGTCTATAAAATAATCTTACTGAATTGCTTTTAAGGAGTTTATGGATGTCATCAAAAATTAGAGATTATAACAAGCTAGCTGTTGATATTTTAAATGAGTTAGGTGGTGAGAAAAATATTGTTACCGTTTCTCGCTGTGCAACACGCCTTCGCCTCGTTACACAACATACACCAGATCATGCAAAAGAAAACATTGCTAAATTGCCGGGTGTGATTACCGTTGTTGAAAAAGGCGGTCAAATCCAAGTGGTTATTGGTACGCATGTTGATAAAGTCTATAACGCTTTTACTCAACTAGTTAATACTGATAACAAAATTGAAGCAGGAAATGATAGCAACATATTAAATCGCATCATTGCGACAATGTCGGCTGTATTTGCCCCGTTTGTCTATATTTTAGCCGCATCAGGAATTTTGCAAGGTATCTTGATTTTACTTAAATTAGCCTGTCCTGAGCTAGAAAAAACGGGGACTTTTGAGGTATTCAATTTCATCTCTTGGGCACCTTTTTTCTTTTTACCTATCTTTATTGCCATTACAGCTTCTCAGCATTTTCGTTGTAACTTATATATCGCTGTTGCTTGTTGTGCTGCGCTGTTATCACCGACATGGACAGAGTTTGCAAAACTAATTAGTGAAGGACAAGAAATTGATCTATTTGGTATTGCGCTATCACAAACCACTTATGCTTCAACCGTTTTACCACCACTCTTTTTAGTTTGGTTACTTTCTTATTTAGAACGATTTTTAGAGCCTAGACTGCATAGCATTATAAAACCTGTTTTATTGCCATTATTTAGTCTTGTCATTATGGTACCTTTAACATTACTTGTTGTTGGTCCATTAACAGCAAATGGTGCACAATACATTGCCAACGGCTATAATTGGTTTGTTAGCCTAGCGCCTTCAGTTGCAGGCGGAATCATAGGTGCTGTTTGGCAAGTCTTTGTTATTTTTGGTGTACATTGGGGGATCACACCTGTCATTGTTGAAAACTTTAAACAATATGGTCAAGACTCTTTCCAAGCATTTCAAACCATTGCCGTTATTGGTCAAGTCGGTGCAGCATTAGGTTTTTATTTAAAAACCAAAACCCAAGAGATGAAAGGTATTTCATTATCTGCTTTTATCACTGGCTTATTTGGTATAACCGAACCTGCTATTTATGGTGTTAACTTACGCTTTAAAAAACCATTTATTTATGGCTGTATTTCTGCATCTTGTGGTGGTATTGTGGCAGGATTTTTTGCTCCTCACTATGTTGCTTACGCTGGTTTACCAGGTCCACTAACCATCGTTAATGCAATTAGCCCAAATAATCCTGGTTCATTTATTGGCGTCTTGATTGGTGCACTTATTGCTCTTTTAGGACCAGTAGTTTTGATCCAAATTTTGGGAACTGGCGAAACCATACAAGATACAGTTAATAGTCAAGAAAATATCAATATTGAAGATGATAATCCTAAGATTCTTCTTGATGAAGTTGACATCACAAGCCCGATGACAGGTCATGCTTTACCACTAAGCGAAGTGCCCGATCCTGCTTTTTCACAAAAACTCATGGGAGAAGGGATTGCAATTGAACCTACTGATAATCACGTTTATGCGCCTTTTGATGGCGAGGTAACTGCAGTATTTGAAAATTCTAAACATGCCATTGGGTTAACATTAGATAATGGCGTCGAATTGTTAATTCACGTGGGTATTGATACAGTTAATTTAACTAACAATGAGTTTAAATATTATGTTGAATTACATCAAAAAGTAAAAAAAGGTGATTTGCTAATCAGCTTCAATCCTGAGGCAATTAAGCAAGCAGGTTATCCATTAATTACCCCAATTATTATTGTTAATACCGATCAGTATCAACAAATTTCATTAACCGATAAAACACAAGTAACAGTTGATGATATCATATTTAACATTAAGCAATAACAAGGAATAAAAAATGACTAAAAAACCATTTTTATGGGGCGGTGCTTTAGCCGCTCACCAATTTGAAGGCGGTTGGAACGAAGGCGGTAAAGGCCCAAGCGTTGTTGATGTCATGACGGCAGGCGCACATGGTGTACCAAGACAAATCACGCAAGATATTGAAGCGGGTAAATTTTATCCAAACCATACAGCAATTGATTTTTATCATCATTATAAAGACGATATCAAACTTTTTGCCGAATTAGGTCTTAAATGTTTACGCACCTCGATCGCGTGGACTCGAATTTTTCCAAAGGGTGATGAACTTGAACCAAATGAAGAAGGCCTGCGCTTTTATGATGATGTTTTTGATGAACTAATAGCTCACGGCATTGAACCAGTTATTACATTATCCCATTTTGAAATGCCTTTACATATTGCTCGCCATTATGGCGGTTTTAGAAACCGTAAGACAGTTGAATTTTTTGAGCGCTTTGCTACTGCATGTTTTGAACGTTATAAAAATAAAGTTAAATACTGGATGACATTTAACGAAATCAATAATCAAATGGATACTAGTAATCCTATCTTCTTTTGGACTAACTCGGGCGTGCAAGTTAAACCTGGCGAAAATCCGCAAGAAGTTCTGTACCAGGTTGCACACTATGAACTGTTAGCCAGTGCCAAAGCAGTAATAGCAGGTAAAAAAATTAATCCTGATTTTCAAATTGGTTGTATGATATCGCATGTGCCAATTTATCCATATTCTTGTAATCCTGAAGATATGATGGCTTCAGAAATTGCCATGCATCAACGATTCTTCTTCCCTGATGTTCACGTTCGCGGCTACTATCCAGCTTATGCATTAAAAGAATTTGAGCGTGAAGGATATAAACTTGATATTACCGAAGAAGATTTAGGTTATTTGAAAAAAGGTACGGTTGATTACATTGGCTTTAGCTATTATATGTCTACTGTCGTTAAAGCTGATGCCAAAAATGATAATCGTGACAACATAGTTAACGGTGCACTACCTAATGCGGTTGAAAATCCTTATATAAAAAGCAGCGATTGGGGTTGGCCAATTGATCCTGAAGGTTTACGTTATACACTTAACCGTCTGTATGATCGATATCAATTACCGCTATTTATTGTCGAAAATGGTTTTGGTGCAATTGATGAACTCGAAAACGGTAATCAAATACACGATAAACCACGTATTGAATATTTAGGTGCCCATATCAAAGCCATGCAAACCGCTATAGATTATGATGGTGTTGATGTAATGGGTTACACTGCTTGGGGAATTATTGATGTTGTATCATTCACTACTGGCGAAATGAAAAAACGTTATGGCGTAATTTATGTTGACCGTGATAATGAAGGTAACGGTAGTATGAAACGCTATAAAAAAGACTCTTTTGAATGGTACAAAAAAGTCATTAGTACTAATGGTGCAAGTTTGAAATAATCGTTATTAGCTAGCTATCATTTGTTATGAGGATGTTTGAAGGCTTTGCCTGCATCCTCATTTTTATGGTTAAAAGGGCTAAAACTGAAAAATCAACTGCTTTTCAACTTGCGGATCGATTAACGTTACATGAAAACCAATTAACCGAACTCCACGCCCATTACGCCGTTCTAACCAAACTTTATGCGCTTGCTCAATTAAATCAGCTTTATCCAATTTAGACCACACATGTTCTTGCGTAGTTAGCTGAAAATCGTCAAACTTAAATTTTACGCCTTGCCGAGCAATCGATAAATCAGCACGAACTTTGCTTAACCGTTTTTCCATTTCATCAAATAATGGATCGAACTGCAATAAACACTCTTCCCAACTATGAATATCATCAGTTAAAGTACGCTCTACCCCTACCGATTTACGTTGCCTGTCATTACACACTTCACGATCATCAATACCTTGACATCGCTCATATAGTATTCTTCCAAATTTACCGAATTGGTGAATTAATTTAGTTACATCATAATTAACAATATCATTGCATGTAAATAGCCCCAATTGGGCTAATTTTTTTTCCGTGACCTTACCCACTCCTGGAATTTTTTTTAACGGTAACTGCTCTATAAAACTATCAACGTTATCTGGTGTTATTACATATTGACCATTAGGTTTATTCATATCAGAGGCTATTTTGGCAAGAAACTTAAGTGGAGCAACGCCTGCCGATGCAGTTAATTCCAGTTCATTAAAAATAGTTTGACGAATATCTTGAGCAATCAAAGTCGCTGAACCATAGCAAAGTTTGCAATCAGTTACATCAAGGTAAGCTTCGTCAAGTGATAAAGCCTCAATAAATTCAGTATATCGTTTAAATATTTGGTGGATCTGTTTGGAGACTTCTTTATAAACTGCATGCCTACCCGCTATAATTTTAAGGTTAGGACAAAGTTTTATGGCTTGAGCCATTGACATAGCACTGTGTATACCATACTGACGAGCTAAATAATTGGCAGTCGCAACCACACCACGCTTACGAGGATCTCCCCCTACCGCAATAGGCATATTGCGATAACGGGGATTGTCTCTCATTTCAACGGCGGCATAAAAACAATCCATATCAACATGAATAATTTTTCGCATAGCGGGCTTCACAACACTTAAATATAACTGTATAAATATACAATATTATACCTTAAATATTTGTGTAAACAACCTAATTGAATTACTTAGTTAATTTATCAAAATCAATTAAGCCATTCTTATCATAAGGATCGCCAATCCAACGAATCGATTCGTGAAAATTAGGATTAACAATACTTTTTTCAGGAACATATAAGTTATAACTTAATCCAGCTAAATCAGACCAAGTATGAATCAAATCTTGAGTACTAAATCTTCTATCTACATAAGCTTGATAGTTATTAGGATGCGTAGCCTCCCATGTTGGCGATTGCCAAAGCATAAATGGCACAGTATACATAGTTTTAGTTGGTGCCTTCTCGTTTCGCCCTAACACATTATGAGGTGGAGTTTGATAAACATCTTCACCATGATCTGAAAAATATAACATAAAACCATTTTCTTTACTGTTTTTGAAGATATTAAACAGTGTTGTTGTGACATAATCGTTATAACTTATTGCATTATCATAACTATTATATACATATACTTTATCGTCATCGAGAGGATATGGAATACTTTCCTTATCTTTAAAACGTTCATACCTACCGTCTTTTGGATAGCGGAACTCGTATTTCATATGCGTACCAAGCAGATGGATAACAATAAATTTCTTTTCAGCGTTGTCAGCTAGCACTTTTTTGAAAGGCTCAAATACCGATTCATCATATTGTCTTGAGCTTTGATTACGATCGTTATTCATATAAAACTGTTCATCGGCTTGTTTAGAAAACATAGTCAACATGGTATTACGCTTGGTCATGGTCTGTTGATTAGTGATCCAGAATGTTTTATACCCTGCTTGCTTCATAAGATTTATTAATGAAGGTGTTTTAAGGTATAAATCTGGATGCCTCTCATCAGCAAAAGTTAACGCTTGTTGCAAAATTTCGATAGTATAAGGTCTTGATGAAACCACATCGTTAAATACAACAAAATCAGCATTATCTTTTTTAAACTGCTCAATTTGAGGTGTGGTATTTCGACCATAACCATAAATACTCATTCTATTACGTGTTGTTGATTCACCAATGACTAACACCAACGTCCTAGGCGTATTACCGTTAGCATCTTTTAAATTTTCAACAGGAGGTAAAGTGTCTAAATGATTTAAAATATCTTCCATATTATTAAGTTGAGATCGATAAGCCAAATAACTATTAATAAGTTGCCATGGCACAGTTGTTTCCATACGCGTTAGTAAATGAGTTCCGGCTTTTTCAATAGATGATTTTTTTATTGTCACACTAATAAACACAGGCATTATGGCATAAATAGCTATTAATAGTGATACAATCCATTTAGTAGCTGTTTTAATATAAACAGGTCTGACTTTACTCCAAAGATAAATACCCACTAAACTATAAATAATCAATACCACAACTAATTTAATACTAAAATACTGCTGAACAAATTCGCTCGATTCACTATAATTTGATTCTGCCATAACAAAAAATACACTTTGCGAAAATTCTTGTCGATAAATCACAAAATAGCCGACTGAAACCAAAGACAAACAGCCGACAATAAGACCAAATACAGTCGCAATCTTTCTTGTATAATTAGGAAAAATCAAAACAGGAATAAGCCAAATTAAACTATAGATAATTGAATCGCGAAGTCCAATTGCATTAGAATGCCCCGAAAGAAAAATATATAACTGTAATGCACTAGAAAAATAAGTAAAAAATAGAATATTAAAGATAAGTGCTAACCAGCTAAATTTGTGGGTTGCTTTTATGTTTAGCATAGATATTTAATTTGCGTTGTTATTGATCATTAAATGCAATATACGCTTGGTAGATTAATAAAACCTTAAGCTTTAAATATCTAAATTTAAATATATAACTTATTAAATGCTAACCTATTACTTCTTGGAGATATTTAAACCCAATATCTTTGCAATGTGATTATTTTCAGGTTGGTTTAATTGGTTTGGTAAACCATAAAAAACGATCTGCCCATTATCTACTACCAAACAACGAGAAAAATAACTAAGCGAATCATTAAGATTGTGTGACACCATCATTAATGTCAAATTGAGCTCATCGCAACTTTGATCAACTAATGCTAACATCTCAAACCGTAATGCTTGATCGAGAGCTGAAAATGGCTCATCTAACAATAAAATTGGTCGACGTTGAATTAAACAACGAGCTAACGCAACACGTTGACTCTGACCACCTGAAAGTTGTTCGGGATAACGATTATTAAAACCAGTTAAACCAACTTTAGCTAACATATCATCTATTTTTTGGCGTTCCGATGTATTTAGTTTTAAACAAGGCTTTATGCCTAAGCCAATATTTTGTTCAACATTTAAATGATCAAATAAATTATTATGTTGGAATAAAATTGAAACGGGTCGCTTTCCTGGTTGAGTGTGAATCATATTTTGATGATTAAGTAAAATTTGCCCAGAGTTTGGTGAAATAAACCCAGCAATCAAGCTTAACAATGAGCTTTTACCTGCACCACTTGGTCCAACAATAACCACCTTTTCTTTTGCATTAATTTTGATATCAAAATGCATTTTAAAATTATCGTATTGACAATTAATTTGATTCAGTTCGATCATAATCTATCACAACCAGTAAACTAAAAGATAATATTAGCAATAATGCAGCAGTTACAGCACCTTCATGATAACGATAATACGATATTTGCTCATATAAATAATAAGGTAACGTTGTGACTGACTGGCCACCAAATAACGCAATAATACCAAAATCACCCAACGATAATATTGCTGAAAAAGCAAAACTTTGAATAATTAACTTTTTTAGTGCTTTATATTCAATTAAATAAAAATGCCAAAAGCCAGTAATATTAAGTGACTGGCTTACTTGCCAATAACGTGATGTAACATCATACATTGGTGCAGCAAGGTTTTTTAATATAAATGGTAGTGCCATTAAACTGTTACAAAGCATCGTCAAAACACAAACAAAGACCGAACTATAAGCGTACGAAAATAACAACAAAAATAAACCAGATGCCAGCACCATGCTTGGGATAATTAAAATCAGCGATCCAATTAACATTAACCGATTACTCCATTTTATTTGCTGATTAATCAATAATCGGCTGTTTGTATAAAGTAATAATAAAGCTAGTAGCATAGCAATACTGGCTGCCCCAAAAGCAATTAGTAAAGAAAACATAACTGCACGTTGAAAGGCCACTGAAAAAAATGACCACTGAAAAAAATAAATACCTTTTATTAATATAGTTATGATGGGTAGCAAAATAAATAATGCACCAATAACAATAATAACAAAACTCGACAAAATTAAGCTAAACGAAACAGGTAAACGATAACTTTGCTTAACATAGTGAGTGTTAAATTTATAGCTATAATTAAACTTTTGCATCAACCCCATAAAAAAAGTACAACAAACCAACTGCAAACATGCTAAAAGCACGGCTTGTATCAAATCAAATTCACGGATGGATTGATAAATGGCAACTTCAAGTGTGGTATATTTAGGTCCACCACCTAGTGCCAATACAATAGCAAAGCTAGAAAAACAAAGCATAAAGATTAGCGATGCCATAGGTAGCAACTGTCGACGCAATAGTGGCCATTCCACCAATTTAAAATAAGTAAAACTCGAAAAATTCAATTGAGCAGCTAATTGTTTGTGTTCGACTGGTACACTATTTAAGGTTTGATAAAACAAGCAACAAGCATAAGGGAAATTAAGAAATATATGTGCCAATAAAATACCTTTTAAACCATAAATGGATATCACAAAAGGCAAACCTAAATAATGACAAAACGACGCTAATAAACCATGTTGCCCATAAACAGATAATAACCCCGTTACCACAACCAACGTAGGAAATATAAACGTGATAGGCATAATGCGTAGCAATAGATTTTTACCCCAAAAATTGACTATCGATAGGGCTTTAGCCATCAATATTGCCAATAACACAGATAGCAATGTTGATAACGTTGCTTGAAATATTGTTATCCAAATAACATGTAATAAATAACTATCAAAATAGACAGTTAAATTATTAGACTCAAAAGCAACTAAACAAAGCGCAAATAGTGCTGAACCTAATACAACTAAAATCAAGCTTGCAGCACTAATGCCAGGGATTAACGTTCTTAATTTCAACATTATACTGAATAAAACTATTTACTAATGGTGGATTTCCATTCACGCACCCAGCTCTTTTGATTATTTTTAACTTGCTTGGCATCAAACTCGAGGGCTTTATTGACTGGTTTAATTTGCTGAAAAGCTTCAGGCAACGTTATATTAATAATCGGATACATGAAATTTTTTTCAGCAAATTGACGTTGTACATCAGGCGTTAATAAATATTGTAAAAAAGCACGTGCCAATTCGGGATGCTGACTATACTTAGTAATACCCGCAACTTCGACTTGGCGATAATGCCCTTCGTCAAAAATAGCAGCAGCATAACGATGATCATTATCATTCATAATATGTGCAACTGGCGAAGTGCTATAACTAAGCACAAAATCAGCTTCGCCTTTTAAAAATAGGCCATAAGCTTCACCCCAACCTTTAGTCACTGTCACAGTATTTTTTGCTATTTTCTCCCATGCAGATGCGGCATCATCACCATATATATTTTTCACCCAAAATAATAAACCTAACCCAGGAGTGCTGGTTCGTGGGTCTTGATAGATAATTTTCCAGTTGGCTTTATTATCTACTAACTCATGCATGCTGTGTGGTGGATTACTGATTTTTTGTTGATCATAAATAAAAGCGAAATAACCAAAATCATAAGGCATAAAATCACTATCCCACCAGTTGGTATTTAAATTATCTGGTTTAGTGATTTGATGAGGTATAACTATTTTGGCTTGTTTTGCCTGTTCTAAAAGATTATTGTCTAATCCTAAAATTACATCAGCATTAGTTCTATCACCTTCAAGCCGCATTCGATTTAAAACCGCTACTCCATCGCCTAATGTAACAATCTCAAGTTCACAGTTACACTGTGCTTCAAAACCTTTCTCAATTGCTCTTCCCGGTCCCCATTCTGAAATAAAGGAATTATAACTATAAACAGTTAAGGTTGGTTTTACATTGGCAGCATTTGCCATAAAAGGTACCGAAAATACCAAGGATAATAACAATTTTTTACAAAACATTTTGCCTCCAAAATAGCAAATAAAAGACAAAAGGTTTGAGCAAGTGCAATAACTCAAATCCCTCCGCTGGCATGATCCAGTTCAGGTTCGGCGGGTTATGTTATTCTATCTAACATTCTCAGCCCTTCAGGGCACCCCGTTGAGAACATCGATTAGTTTAGAGGTTAGTATGAAGATTGTAAACATCGGAAGTGATAAAAATTTAATGTAGGAACAACTCGCTTTATTTATGAAGTTTAAAAAACGGCTATAAAGAATATACATGAAAAAAAACAAACGCCTTATCACTGACAAAAGATATGGCGCTTATATTATAAAGGAGAGGCAACTATTACCAATTTGGTTAAATGTTTACCTTTACTTAAATTAGTTTATTGAGTTATAAAAAAATTAAGTTGTTTAGTTTCATCGAATGCCCCATCAAGTTCTCTTGTAGCGAACTGATAGCTTTGATTTGAATCTTCTGCTTTCGTACATTCTTTTATGATGGCATGTTTCGTGTGAAAAGTTTCAGACGATGTTAACTGTTTGTATAACAAGGCTAAATCTTTACCTGTCAGAGTAAAAAGCTTATTCCAATCATTTAACTGCGTTTCTACAAATTCGCGACCTTTCTTACAAGCAATAGCATCTAGCTGAATATTTGGTATAGTATATTTTTTAAGCTCAGAAAATTTAGGATGTTCATTTATAAAATCAACTTTTTCATTAAGCCCTTCTGCTTTTAAAGCTTCAATAAAGCCATCTTCTCGGAATAATTTGATTTTTCGAGATTGAAATTGCCCTTTCCCTCGTAAAGTTACTTCATCTGGATAAGGCTCATCTACTGAATAATCCCAAAAATCTTTTTGACGCTCAATAAAAACATCATTAATAACTTTAACTGGTAGTTCAAGCTCTTGCTGTTCACCTTTAATAATTACTGGAACTGAATTTAAATATTTAGCTATCAACTTATCGTAAGTTTCATCACTCACATTTGAAGTTGTATAGAAAGTTGTTAATAAATAATAATTACTTTGAGTAGGATTAATTAATCCTGAACTATTAGTTGTTGAAGGTTTAGCTATAAAATTTAATGATTGATTACCGTAAGACAGTGTATGCTTACCGTATTCAAATGTATAATTCACACTTGATTTTGCTGGAATGTTTAATTCATTTCCATCAATAATCACTTTTATTTCATTTGGTGTTGGATTATCAATCATACGATCAACAGAGCTAGACGAAGTGGTATCTGAACCAAAACAACCGACCAATGTTATGCTGCAAACTAGCAACAAAGAATATTTTATTTTTTTCATCGCATTAATTTTTTTTGTAAAGTTTTTAAAAGAAACCATATTTTATCATGAATTTGATAAAACAACTATTTTAGCTATCACTTCAATAATTGAATTGAAAAAGTATGGAGTTGATGTTCTGATAAACCAAACGTCGTTTTATTTTAGATGAAATTTAGTACTGATATAGCAACTTTTTAATTGTAGGAATTTCTAGTGTTGTTTACAGTAATTAATACTATAAACATTGCGAGAAATCATGCATCAACAAGGATTCAAGTTTCATTTAGCCGAAAACCGTGTTTACTAACCAACGCTGTCCCAAACAAACACATTTTTAATTTTTGACTAGATATGCTCTAATCCAGCCCGTACTTCTTTATATTGGACGAATTAGAGCAATTCCGCAAATAAATAAAGACATTCAATTTACTCATTGGACACTCATTTACAAAAATGAGCACCAATGAGTATGTAGTCTTTATTTAGTTAAGTTTTAGTTATGATATTTATAGTAATTATAGATATGATAAATCTCGAACCATATCTTCAATATATACTTTTAATTCTGTTAATTGCTGGTCTTTTGCCGCTCGAAGCAAGCTATCTTTGGTTTGCAATGTTCCTTTACTGTAATTATGTAAATTTGATGGCACATTGCCAGAATAGATATAATCATGTTTTGCTGATGTTTGTACAACGTTAAATGATTTACTGTAACTATAGATTCCATGAGCCTCAATTTCAGTGGTCAAAGTTAATTTGTTGCTGTGAGTCACAGTTTGTAAATTAAACTGTTGATCTTTATAGGTTTTAACTTGCTTTTTATTACCGTTTTCGTCAGCTAATTCAATAAATTTATCAAATATTTTTTCGGTTTTGGTTTCATTGTTAACTGATTTACCAAGATCAGAAAATTCAACATTTGTCGTTACACGGATCGTGACATCTGCTTGCCCTGGTTGGTAGATAACAAATTCTATAAAGTCTTTACTTAATAGATCTGTTACATAAGATTTTAATTCTGAAGAATTATAATAAACTTTTACTTTCCCTTCTCTTTTATATTTATCTGCTTGAAAATCTGCATCGCGAAACGATCCGTATTGGCGATAAGCCGAAGCAGCTGAAGCGTAATATTGGGCTACTTCTCGAAATTGATAACGACGTGTTGCTGTTCGAGCTAATTGTTGTGCTTGTTCATAAGCATTTTCTGCTTGTTGAGTACAGTGTTTTCTATCATTCTCAATAGAAAGTTTGTCACTATCTTTGTACTTGCCAAGAGGCTGATATTGGTATGTCCACACTTTTTAGTACCAAAAAGATAAGGTCATCGATTTCTTTTGTATTCAATCGGCGACTGGTAATTTAATGTTGAATGAAGTCGATTATAATTAAACCAATCCACATAGTGATTAAATTCCAATTTAAGTTGCGCCAGTGAATCAAAAATAGTATTTGACACAAATTCTGTTTTCACTGCTTTGAATGTGCTTTCTGCAATTGCGTTATCATAGGGGCAGCCTTTGCGACTTAACGACCGTTTAATTCCAAATGCTGTTAAAC